>NZ_JBOCUK010000034.1:0-36884 GCF_050606265.1 Tenacibaculum sp. TC6
TAAACAACTAATTAAAAAGATAATATTTTTCATTATTGACAGTTTTGATTTTTATTAGTTTCGATATAATTTTTTATAGTATTTTTTATTCTATCTTTTTCTGTTTGTGCTAAGTCAACCCAAATAGAGATAGCATTACTACTTCTTTCATAAATTAACCCTTCCCATGCTATATCCAGATATAATTGACGTGAATTTTGGTTATTATCAAATTCTTGTAAAATATCGGCAATGGTTTCCCTATAGTGAGTCGCCATTTGTTGATGTTGCCAGTTTTTATGACGTCTATAGTAATCATACATCCCGGGAAAGTTTCCATTTAAAGCATTTAAAATATCTTGTCTTGTAACTCCGGAAATAGTTCCTCCATTATCAATTACAGATAAGAGCTTTCTATACATTTCAGCATGAATTACTTCATGAGCAATGGTTTTGGCAGTCATTAAGTTAGGTCTATAATCAACTCCCTGAGAAGTAGAATTGTTGTTCAAAGCTATGGTAATCACATAATCAGGAGAGCTTGTATTTGTGTAATTATCAGGAGCCCACGTTTGCCCTCTTGAAGTTTCTAAATCTTCTAAAACAAACTTTAAATGACTCACAGGAAAATCACCATCAAATTTTTGTATCATATTTTTAAAACCTGTACTTGATTTTGTTAATTTATCATATACACATTTAGCTTTACCGGTTAAGTTATTTATAATTTTATCATCAAAATCAATTTCGGCATTTGGGTTTTCCATGTATACTCTAATAGCTTTGCGAGCAAATTTTTTAGCCTCTTCAGAAGTTTTATTGTTTACTAAAAATTCAACTAATAAATTTTTTTGAGTTTTATGTAACGGGTTGTTTAACCATGCCTCTTCTTCTGTAGTTAAATTTAACAATTCTGCTAAGGTTGTAACACTTTCAACCCCCGATGGGTTAGGGGTGGTGCTTCCACCACCATCCGGATTAAAACTTCCGTCTCCTGTGGTGCTTCCTCCCAAGCCATCAAGAGGGTCTGTAGTTCCTGAACCTCCGGTACCATCAACTCCTCCGCCACCTCCGCTACAGGTAGGGTCTTCTGCAATAGTATATTCATAGGTATAACTCGTAGCTACGCAACCCACAGTTCCCGGAGCATGTGGGTTACCATTACTACACACCCAATTTCCGTAAATTTGTGCCGGACAGCGAGATGTTAAACTACCCGTTTGTAAAATTTCTTCTAAGTTTTCAAAATTATCATGTACTATTTTAATACTTCCTATAAATGGTTGAGAAGTATCATTAAACCATTGTAGGTCTGGGGTGTATTCTAAAAGTTTACTACCTGTCAAAGTGCCTTTTTCATTAAAATAAATAACCAAATTTAAAAAACTAAGGCTTTTTTGCTGGGGTACTACTTGAATTGTATAGGTAATTATGTTGTTTCTGGTAATTTTAATAATGTCTTTTTTATTAAGTATATACTTATTTTGTTTTTCTAATACAGGAGATACCGTTGAGTAAACTGAATTTTTCTTAGGAGTGAATAATTCAATAAGCTTGTTTTTTTGAGTTGAATTCTCTGGTATTTCCTTTGTTAATTGGGTTAATGAGATTTTAGTAATGGAATAATCTGTTTTATTTTTCTCAGAAACAATCTCTTCTTCATCTTGGCAACCATGTAAGCTTAATACTACAATTGTTAGTCCTAGCAATTGTAGTAAAATTTTTTTTATTCTTTTCATAATTTTTGTTTTTAATTATTTGATTTCAAATATAATACCATAAAAACAAAACTGAGTAAGTCAACGACTTACTTTTGGTAAGTCACTGACTTACTTTTTTGTATAGTTTTTGCAAAATTTGCATGTTTGTACGTGCTTTTATACAAAACTGTACGTAAACATGTAAAAAATATAAATGTGTAGGTTTGAAATTATCGTTGCTTTTTATTAGCAAAACAAAGTTGAATAATTTCATCAATTCGTTTTAGTCTGGTAGCGTCTCTTTTTGCTTGTTTTAACCAGTATAAATAACTTTTACGATATGATGGGGCAAAATTTTGATAGTTATTAAAAGCAGTAGGGTTTTTATCAAACTCCAATTGCAGGTCTTCAGGAATAATTAAATTATCAACATCTTCTAAAACAGTCCAAGAGCCATTTTCTTTAGCAATTTCAACAGAAGTAATTCCTGAAGGGTGCATTAAATCATTTGCAATTAACTCTTCAATATATCGTTTGTTTAAAGCACTCCAAATACTTTTAGGTTTTCTCGGACAAAAATATTGTCGTCTTTTACCATTGCCTAAACTTTTTACCGTACTATCAATCCAACCAAAACATAAAGCAACTTTTACTGCTTCTTCCCAACGCATACTGGGTTTGTCAGATTCAACTTTATATAAAATTAGATGTATACCATCACTTTTAAGATGATTTTCGAATAACCAATCTCGCCACTCATTATCTGTTTTAAAATATAGATGAGGTTTATTATCCATGAATTAGCGTATAATTTTAGAAGGGAAAGTTACTAAACTTTCATGACCATCTTCACCAACAGCAGCTATTCCGAAAAAATAATTGTCAATTACAATACTTTGTAAAGTAAACTCAGAAACATCTCCTACATATCTACTATAATCCCATGTGGGTGAAGTAGTTTCCCTCCAATAAATTTTGTATCCTTTAGCATGGGGTACTTTTTTCCATTTGAATTTAGCAGAGGCTTCAACAATCCCTCCAATAGCCACTTCTTCAGGAGCAGCGGGTGCTGCAGCAAGACTAGCTAAATTAATTGCATTTACCGCGGTAAGTTTTTGAGCGTATTCAAAATTTACAAAGCTAAGCCTGTCTCCATATTCAATACCGTTTTCTGTACGAATATCTTGATGCTGCTGAGTATAATTTTCATGAGCTTCCATAATTCGGATACCGGCAAATCCAACATCATTAAACGGACGATGGTGACCTCCGCGACCAAATCGGTCTAATCGGTAAATCATTTTCGGGTTCATTTCCGGCATATAAGTTTGCGTTGTTTTATAGACATAGCGGGCTAATTGGCGAGATATACCATCAACTTCGCCTCCGTAAAAACGACGAGCTGTACGTTGACGTTCTGTTTCTGTTGGAGACGTAGGCTCAGAAAAAATTCTAAACGTTCTATTATCAATAACACCATCAACTCCTTTTATATTTCCAATCATATCATTATTAATAACCCCCATAATACTCCATTGCTGGTCTTTTGCATAATCTGCTAAGCCTTTTCCGCCAAACAACCCTTGCTCTTCACCGGAAAGACCAACATATATAATACTGTTATTAAATTTGTATTGGCTTAATACTCTTGCGGCTTCTATTGTTCCGGCCATTCCGGAAGCATTATCATTAGCACCGGGGGCATCATCTGTAAAATTATTAGGATCTGAAATTCTTGAATCTATATCTCCACTCATAACAATATAGTTATTAGGGTTTTTTGTTCCTTTTTGAATGGCCACTACATTAACCACCCAAACATCTTTAGGGATTCTTGCATTGGTTCCTTTTGTAACCAGATTTTTTTGATAAAAAACCTGAAGGCAACCATTACAGTTTTTTGAAATTTTATCAAACTCAGTTTTAATCCATCTTCGGGCAGCCCCAATACCACGAGTATTTGAAAGTGTATCACTTAATGTATGTCTGGTTCCAAAATTTGCTAATGTAGTAATGTCAGATTTAATTCTGGAAGCTGAAGTTGCATTAATTATAGTATATATTCTAGGGTCTGTTTGTGCTATTAGTGAGGTTGAAAAGGCTAAAAATAGTACCAAAAGTTTTTTCATGATAAAAAAATTAAGTTACTAATTTACAAAATAGAAAAGAGAATAAGTGCACTCCTTATTCTCTTTAACAGATAACAATAAATTGTTGAATACTTATTCGTCCTCTAACTTTTTTGTTAAATGAAACCCTGCAAAAAGGCCTAAACCTCCTGTAATAAAAATCATAGCCGGATAAATTGCCTCTTCTTCTAAACGAGTATAAGTGGTAAGTAATAAAGCTATAAATACGCCTAAACCTATACCCATTAATAACAATGAAAGATTTAATATGATAACTCTTCCGGTAAGAGTAGATTTTCTTTTTTCTCCTTGCATAAAAATTTTAGCATCTACACCTTTTTCAATTAAAGCTAAACGCTCTTTGTTTCTGGTTGAATAGAATAAATAAAAGATTCCGAATATAACAGCAAACAAAAACATAAATACAATTGAAACTTCCATAAATATAATTTTAAATGATTAATTTTAATGTGTTTGCAGGTATGACATTAGCCTTTGAAAAAAGGTTACAAAAAAAAGTAGATTTTTTTTAAAAAATACTGTAACCTTTTTTGCAAACCTATAGTCAAAAGGAAACAATGACTATTATTAACGACCAAACATATATAAATAAAACCTTAGCAGGTGATACCAATGCTTTTGCCTTTTTAGTAAACAGGTATAAAAACATGGTATTTACTTTGGCATTGAAAATGGTTAAAAATAGAGAGGAAGCAGAAGAGATTTCTCAAGATACATTTATTAAAGCATTTAAAAATCTTGAAAAATTTAAAGGAGAAGCTAAATTTTCTACCTGGTTATATAAAATAACATATAGAACCTGTTTAGATAGCTTGAAAAAAATAGCGGAGAAGTATACTATTGATGCTATTGATGAAGTTACTATATATAAAATAAAAGAAACAGAGAGTGTTTTAGATTTAATTGAGCAAAAAGAAAGAGCCAAGATTATTGATAAATGTATGTATGAATTACCGGAAGATGAACGTTCAATTCTTTGGTTTTTTTATTATGAAGAACTAAGCTTAAAAGAAATTGTAGCCATAACCGAACTAACTGAAGCTAATGTAAAAGTTAAGTTGCATAGAGCTAGAAAGAGATTGTTGACAATAATTGAAAAAAGAGTAGAACCTGAATTAATTAATCATTATGGAAGAAAATAAAAACCCTGATGAGTTAGATGTTTTTGCTAAAAAATACATCCGTGAAATTGAAGAGGAGAAGCCTTCTGTTGATTTTACAGCGACTATAATGCAAACGATAACACAGGTTGAAAAAACAACGGTGTATGATTCAACACCTTTAATATCAAAAAAAGTATGGTTTGTTTTAGCTGGTATATTAGGAGTATGTATGTTTTTGGTATCAAAGGAAAAACCTGTAGAATGGTTAAAAATGCCGGAGTTTAATTTTGATTTTGCTTCTAGATTTGACATAACTCCTTTTTTAGAAGGAATTAAAATATCAGATACAGTATTGTATGTGTGTTTCTTTTCTACCTTAATGGTATTTATACAAATTTATATGTTAAAAGAGTATTTTAATAAAAAGTTAGGTTTGTAAAGTTATCTTACAAACCTAACGGTACTTATTTTTTTATCGGTTATTTCATATATGGCAACAGCTTGAAATGTAGTACCATTAGCTGTAACCTGTTCTTCATCAATCACTACATTACCTTTTACAATTCTACTAATAATTTTACAGTGTAAATCTTTTGTTGTTTCAAATTTTAAGGTATATAGTTCGCGCATTCTTTCAATACCTTCATACTCTAATTTATTAGGAAACGTATATACTTTTACATCTTTTGCATAAGGTTTTAAAAAAGCATCGATCTCTCTTTTATTATAAGCTTCTAATTGTTCTTGAGCTAAAACTCTTGGAGATGTCTGTGTTGCTGAAGTTAATTTTGATTCCTCCGAATTCATCATAATTTGTAATAAAATAATTTTTTAAAACGAATGTAAATAAAAAATCCGAGGAGTGATTACCTCGGACTTTAATTGTCTTCAACCTAATTTGAGTTAGCGTTTTATAATTCTTTTGTACTGTACTCTGTCGTGAGCATAAATTACTTTTAAGGTATAAATTCCTTTTGGAAGTGTAGATAAATTCATTGATTCAGATGTGGTTTCAAGTGTTTTGTTTCCTCCTAAATCATAAACTTCAATTTTTTTGAAGTTGTCATTAATATTTTTAACTTTTACAATATCAGTGGTAGGGTTAGGATATACATTTACCTCATTTGAAAGTCTTAAACCTCCCATAACAGGATCGAAAACCGTTTTTTCAGGATCAGCGGCGTCAACTGTATATAAACAGCGGCGATTATAAGAAGCAGTACTATCTTTATTCCAAGAACTAGGGGGAGTAAAGCCACTATCTATTTGAATACATCTTAAATTAGGATTGTTTATGGCATTAAAAATAGTCATATTACTGTTGTTTCCGTTGGCTACGTTTAATCTTTTTAAGTTGTTGTTATAACAATATAATAAATACAAACTGCTATTATGTTGTAGGTATAAGTTTTGAATTTGGTTATACATACAAAATAACCTTTCTAACTTAGTGTTTTGACTAAGGTTTAACGCTGTTAAGTTATTTCCGCTACAGGCAAGTATGGCAATATTGGTAAAAGCTTCAATACCGGTTAAATCACTGATATTTTTATTAGATACATCTATAGGATCGGTATAGGCTTGTGCTTCTGAGATTTGAATTTCACCATCATTATTGGTGTCTATTCCTGAGTTAGGACCTGTTAATAACGCATTTTTAAAATTAGCATCCGGAATAACTACATTTTGTGCGTTTACTAAATTAGTGAAACAAATAATCCCTAAAAAAATAAGTAAGTTTTTTCTCATTACGTTTGGTTTTAAATTTTTTGATGAGCCAAAAGTATATATGAGCTAACGTATTTTTCTAGGGATAAAAAATGTTATTGTAAAACGATTATTCCTGATATAAAAAAGGGGTTTTTACTCTTGTGTGTTTTTACTAATCCATGCATCAATTTTATTTTCAAGTAAAGCAAGAGGAATACAACCGGTTTCTAATACTTGATTGTGAAACTCTTTAATGTCAAATTTATCTCCTAATGCTTTTTCAGCTTTAGCACGTAATTCACGAATTTTTAATTGCCCTATTTTATAAGATAAAGCTTGTCCGGGGTTTGCCATATAGCGCTCAATTTCTGAAATAATACTGGCTTCAGATTCAGCTTCATTGTCTAAAGAATACTGAATAGCTTTTTCTCTACTCCATCCTTTAGCATGCATACCGGTATCAACAACTAAACGAATAGCTCTGTGCATTTCCATACCCAACATACCAAAATATTGGTAAGGGTCTGTATATAAACCTAATTCTTTACCTAAACTCTCTGTATATAAGGCCCAACCTTCACCGTAAGCGCTATACCATAATGTTTTTCTAAAATCCGGTAAATTTTGATTTTCTTGAGTTAAAGAAATTTGATAATGATGTCCGGGAATAGCTTCATGTAAAAACAAAGCTTCATCAGAAAATACATTATACTGAGTAGCATCAGGTATGGGAGTATAAAAAACACCTGGACGAGTACCGTCTAAAGATCCCGGATTGTATTCAGCACTGGCAGAGGCCTCTCTAAATTTTTCCGTTTGTTTTACTACAAATGGTGTTTTAGGTTTATTACCAAATAACTTTTCTAATTGCGGTTTCATTTTGTTGTGAATAGCATTAAAGTTATCAATAATTTGTTGAGGTTCTGTATAAGGCATTAACGCTTTATTAGTTCTAACAAAATCAAAGAACTCTTTAATAGTGCCTTTAAAACCAACTTGCTCTTTAACGTTTTCCATTTCAGCTAAAATTCTGGCAACTTCCTGTAACCCTAATTCATGAATTTGGTCAGCAGTCATGTTCGTGGTTGTATAGTTTTTAATGGAGTGCTGATAGTATTCTTTTCCTTGCGGAACTCCATCAATTCCACTATCCTTTCTACCGGCATTTAAATAATCGGTTTGTAAGAAATTGTATAATGATTTGAAGGAAGGAATTAAGGTTTTACTAAGAAAGGCTGTATATTCTTCAGTAATTCTTTTTTTGTCTTCATCTGAAAAGTTATCCGGTAAGGTATTTACAGGAGAATAAAATAAGTGCTCAGATAAATCAATAATACCTTCTTTATTTTTTTTAAGCGTACTTAATCCTTCAAATTGAGGAATTACTTTTTTAATTAAAGAAGTAGGTAATACATACCCTTTTTCTATACCTTCTTTCATTCTTTTTTCTGCTGCTACTAACCAAACATTGTATTGTTGTAAACGTTGTAACCAGTTATCATAATCTTTTACTGTTTTAAAAGGTTGGGCACTACTACCACTAGCTAATTGTCCTACAGTTAAATTAACAGTCCACATTTGATTGATAGGAAGTAAAACATCATTTTTAAAACTGGCTTGAGCTAAAGCCATATCACAATCCCAGTTTAATACGGCTTTACTCATTTGCTGACTTTCAGTTAAGTCAGTATCATTAAAGTTTTGCAGTTTACTTTTATAAGAAGTATAAAAATCGTTTACTTTTTGTTGATATTCATCAGATAAAAAATTAGGGAACTGATCATTAAATCTATTGTCTCCAGCAAAAGTTGCATTTAAAGGATTTAGTAAAAGTTTTCCTTCATTGTATTCTTTTAATAAATCATTAAATGAAGTGTTTTCTTGAGGAAGGCTTACTGTTTCTTCTTTTTTTTCCTGTTTACAAGAAATTAAAAGAATGGTAATAGTAAAAATTGACGCTACTATTTTTTTCATAATATTGTTTTAGATAGATAAACAAATATAGATAAAAGCGAGCGTAATAACTTTTACGATACCTTATTCTTTAGGTTCTTTAACCGTAAAAACATAAGTAGCAATTATATCATTTGAAAGTTGTAGATGAACATCGTAATGGCCTTTTTTCTTAAAAGAATACTTATAGATTATTACTCCATCTTTTTTAGGATTGATGTTTTTAAGTTGAACAGATTTAACATAAATTCCATTATCTATTTTCAGAATCATTTCAATATCTGTTTGAGTTACCGATTCAAGTTTAAAAGAAACAGGTTCATTCGTAAAAACTTCTATTTCCATTTTTGATGGAGAAATAGGAAAAACGGAATGTTTAAAAGCTTCATTATAAAGCAAAGGACCCTTGATGAAATTTTGTTTGGTCTGTTGATTATTTAATAACCATTCCTTATCAGTAGGGTAGTGATTTTTAGCAAAGAAAGAAGGCGTTGTTAAAAAATACCCGTCATTGTATTCAAAAACAAAAGTATACTCGTCATTTATATAACCACTAGACCAAGTAGCGTCGCATAAATACCATTTATTATTTAACTTAACAGCATTCCATGAATGATTAGGAAGGTCAAATGTATTAATGTTTGAAGATAATGTTCTACCATATCCGTTAATAATTTTACATTCAATATTAGCAATGTAAGCAAGTTCTTTAATTAAATAAGCATATCCTGTACACATCGTACTCTTTTGATGTTGCAATTTTTTAAAAACCTTTGGTGCTATTGAAGTATGCCATTTTTGAAACTTTTTAGGATTGTTCTTTAACTTTTTACTTTTAGTAATAATTTTTTGAGAAAGCTCATAATTACCCGTAATATTAGTGCAAACCCAAGTATAAATAGCTCTGAATTTTTCAATATCAGTAGATAAATTAGAGGTTAGTTTATGAGTTAAAAGCGCTAAATTTTTTAAAGATTCACCTTCATGTAGCTTTGCTATATTATCAGCTTTGGTAAAGTTGATGTTTTTAAAATCAGAAATTTGGGCGGTTGCTTTTAAAAAATAAGCAAAGCAAACAATGAAGAGGAACTTTTTCATAGCAAGTTGAATTTTTTAGAGAGTTGATTTTTTTCTTTTTGATGTAAACGTTTTTTTCATAGTAACTTCCCCAGTAATAACAATCTCTCCCAATATAAAATCACTTTTCATAGAGAGCAAAACATATTTCTGATTTTTAGCAATAGTAATTTTTTCTGTTTTCATACCAATAAAACTGAAAATAAGTACATCTCCTTCTTTTACTTGTTCAGGAAACTCAAAATTTCCATCAAAATCGGTTTCTGTCCCTATGGTTGAACCTTCTAATAAAATAGAAACTCCCGGCAAAGGACCGGATTCATCAGAAACTTTTCCTTTAAGTTTTGCTTCTTTTTGAAAGTTTAAATTAGTAACTGATGCTTCAGTTATCGGTTTTGCTTTTTGTGCCTGTAACGTATTGGGTAAGCATAAAGAGATAAAAGCTACGCCTAAACCTCCTAAAAAATGAAAACTTTTTCTTTTCAAAGAATGATTGGTGTACGTTTTTAATTGATGGCTGTTGAACCGACCACATGTTTTTGTTGTACGATTACTTGTAAAAAAAACATTGATTTCCTCTGAACTCATTTTGGTAAAATCAATCACTTCTTTTTTACAGGAACCACAGAAACCACCTTTTTTTGTAGGAGCAAAGTTTTGATAATTTTCAGAGCAAGGGTCTTTAATTGATAGCGTAAAATTGTTTTTCATATTTTTTTGTTTTATTGATTTGTATCAAACCTAAAGACTATTTTTTTAGAAGGAAATTTGTATTGAGTAAACGAGGCATTTTAGCTTGTGAAAAGAAGTTTTGAATTAGTAAAGGAATAAAAAAAAGAAACCTCCTTGAAAGTTTTATTCAAGGAGGTTCTTAATCTTTTTTCTTATATTTCTAAGGAATATTCAAATACTTGTGGGTTTGTAATGAAATTCTCCATTTAGGATGTTCCATAACATAGTCAATAATTAAAGGAGTCATTTTTTCTTTTTTACTCCATTCGGGTTGTAAAAAAAGTTTACAATTCTTACCTACCTTTTCTGCCTGTTCTTCTGCAAACTGAAAATCATTTTTGTTATGAATAATCATTTTTAATTCGTCAGCTTCTTTATAGGCTCTTTCTAACGGAAGCTTCGTTTTTTTAGGAGACAAACAAAACCAATCCCAAACACCGGAAAAATCATAAGCTCCGGAAGTTTCGATATGGGTTTTGATATGGTTTTGTTGTAGTTTTGTTGTTATATAATCTAAACGCCACATTAAAGGCTCTCCACCAGTAATAACTACAGTTTCTGCATATTTTTTAGCATTTTCAATAATTAAATCGGTTTTAGTAGGAGGGTGTAAATTGGCATCCCAACTTTCTTTAACATCACACCAGTGGCATCCTACATCACAACCTCCAATACGAATAAAATAGGCCGCAGTTCCTGTATGGGCTCCTTCTCCTTGTATGGTGTAAAACTCTTCCATTAACGGAAGCATTTCACCTTTATCAATCAGCTCTTGTATCTCTTTTTTCAACATAAGACTGCAAAGATAGGTAACATTCAAAATTAATAAATGTTTTTTGCTATTTTTACGTGTTTTTTATCAATGAACTTCAAAAATCAGTATGAGTAATAAAGAAGCTTTTTTTAATCATATTAACGACGGATACAAGTGTAAAGGAGACTTTATTACGTTGGGAGCCGGAATGTTAGGAGAAGAAACCATCACAAATGCTTTGGTTACAGTTCCTTTAAAAACTTTAAATAGACATGGGTTAATAGCCGGTGCTACAGGTACAGGAAAAACCAAAACCTTACAGGTATTAGCTGAAAATATGTCTGAAAAAGGAATTCCTGTATTATTAATGGATGTAAAAGGAGATTTAAGTGGTTTAGCACAAGCCAGTGAAGGACATCCTAAAATTGATGAGCGTCATGAAAAAATAGGGATTCCTTATGAGGCTAAAAAATTTCCAATAGAAATTTTAACGCTATCTGAACAAGATGGAGTTAGATTGAGGGCCACAGTTTCAGAATTTGGTCCTGTGTTACTGTCCAGAATTTTAGAATTAACTGAAACGCAAGCGGGTATTGTAGCTATTATTTTTAAATATTGTGATGACAATCAACTTCCTCTGTTAGATTTAAAAGATTTTAAAAAGATTTTACAATACGTTACGAATGAAGGAAAAGACGAAATTCAAGAACAATATGGTAGAATTTCTTCATCGAGTACAGGAGCTATTTTACGAAAAGTTGTAGAAATAGAACAGCAAGGAGGTGATTTGTTTTTTGGAGAAAAATCTTTTGAAGTTGATGATTTAACTCGTGTAGATGAAAACGGAAGAGGAGTTATTTCTGTATTAAGATTAACAGATATTCAAGATAAACCTAAATTGTTTTCAACATTCATGTTACAGTTGTTAGCTGAGGTGTATGAAACATTTCCGGAGCAGGGAGATAGCGGTCGTCCTGAATTGATAATTTTTATAGATGAAGCACATTTAGTATTTGAAGAGGCTTCAAAAGCACTTTTAAATCAAATAGAAAGTATTGTTAAGCTAATCCGTTCTAAAGGCATAGGGTTGTATTTTGTAACGCAAAACCCTAAAGATGTACCGGAAGATGTACTGGCGCAATTAGGAATGAAGATACAGCACGCTTTAAGAGCTTTTACAGCTAAAGATAGAAAAGCGTTAAAGTTGGCTTCTGAAAATTATCCGGATTCAGAATACTATGATACTGAAGTAGTACTAACTCAATTAGGAATAGGAGAGGCCTTGGTATCAGTATTAAATGAAAAAGGAATTCCAACACCATTAGCCAGAACCATGCTACGTGCACCTATGAGTAGAATGGATGTATTAACGGAGAAAGAAATTAAAGAGGTACTGGATAACTCTAAACTTATTTCAAAATATAACAAAACAATTGACAGAGAAAGTGCTTATGAATTATTGAACGAAAAAATTGACCGTATAAATAAAGAAAAATTAAAAGAAGAAGAACAAGAAGAAAAAACAAGTAGAAGAAGTTCTTCAACAACACGAAGAACTACCAGAATGAACCCGGTTGTAAAAGTATTAACTAGTGCAACATTTATACGAAGTGTATTTGGGATTCTAAAAAAAGTAATGTAGAAACATAATTTTATAAAATAAGAAAACGTTATAACAAAAACAATTTACATGATAAAACTATATAAAATATTAGCAGCAGTATTGGTTTCATTAGCTTTTATACAATGTAGTAACAACAAATTTGAAATATCAAAAGGCAAAGTAGGAAATCTAACTACAAAAACTACAGTGAAAGAAATTGAGCAAATTTTTGCAAATGATTCGGTAGTAAAAGTTTTAAGTGAAGGAGCAAAGGGAGATAATCTATTTCAGGATGATGATAAGTATTACATTTATGAAAAAAAGGGAAAGCATTTATTAACCATTATTCCTAAAGAACAATTAGATTCTACTTCTACTATTAAAAGCATAGAAATTTTTGATGAAAGATTTCAAACTAAATCAGGATTAAACATTAATTCTTCTTTTCAGGAAATTAATGCCAATAATAAAATAAGTAAAGTAGAAACGTCATTTTCATCAGCTACCTTGTTTATTGATGATTTAAATGCAACAATAGCTATTGATAAAGAAGATTTAGGATTAAAAGAATTCAGTACTCAAAAAGTGAGTATAGAACAAATTCCTGATTTGGCTAAGATAAAATCACTAACTATTTGGTTTAACTAAAAAGTATTAAAAGTCGAAACAACTGTTTCGACTTTTATGTTTTTATATGAGTAAAAAATACACGATTCAAAGAAATCCTTTTGTAGTTCCAACTACAGATGGTAAATTAATAGAAGAACATTTTGGTAATGCAACTGATCAAAATTCAGCAATAAGCATTGCTCATATGATAGCTCCTCCGGGTTGGAGTGAACCATTTCAAACTCCGGAATTTGAGGAATACACCTATATCATCAAAGGAAAAAAACAATTTACTATTGATGGAGAGGTTGTAGTGTTGGAAGCAGGAGAATCCATTAAAATAGAGAAAAATGTTCGCGTTCAATATGCCAATCCATTTATGGAACCTTGCGAATACTTAGCTATATGCTTACCTGCCTTTTCAATGGAGTTGGTGCATAGGGAAGAAGAATAATTATTTTCACTCAAAACTAAAGAAAAGCTAAAAACAACTACAAAGTAAAAATAGTCAGTAAAATACCTAATAAGATAGCCGTAAATTTTTGAAGGTTGAATTTATGATTTTCTGAACTTTCAAATAAAATGATGGTAGATATGTGTAAGAAAATACCAATAGTTAAAGCTGTAATTTCAGCATGATATTGGTGTATAATAGCTACTCTTTCAGAAATAAATATACCTAGCGGACTCATAAGAGCAAAGCAGCCTAAAAAAAGAATAATTGTTTTTTTAGAATAACTGGCTTTTACTAAAAAAGTAGTTAATATAACAGCAATAGGTATTTTATGAATAAAAATAGCCCAAAGCAAATTCTGTTGATGATCACTATGATCATGTATAGGAAGTCCTTCTGTAAAAGCATGAATGCTTAAACTGATAAATAATAACCAAGGAAATTTATTTTTATCAGAATGTATATGTATGTGTCCGTGTTCTGCACCTTTAGAAAAAGATTCTAATACAGATTGAATAAGAATTCCTATGAGGATAAGAATTCCTATAAGCTTATTATTTTGAGTATGTGTATAAACCTCAGGAACCAAGTGTAAGATAGTAACCGATAGTAAATATGAGCCACTAAAAGCCAAAAGCAGGCTAATAAACTTGTTGTTCGGTTTTAATAGTAAAACAATTAAAGAACCTAATAATACGGAGGTTATTAATAAAATAGAACTCATTCAGCAACTATAATTAATCTATCAGAAGTTTGAGGATGATAATTTTGCAATGCATAATTTCCAAAGATATGTTTAATTTTTAACCCGGCACAGTCAAAATAGTACCTCATTTTTTCTAAGGTTAATAATTTAACACGTTCAGTATATACATGATCTTTATGATCAGTATGGAAAGAGATTTGCTTTAAAATAAATCCGTTTTTAATTTCTTTTTTTAAATCAAAGTTAATCCCGTCAATAATTTTATTTTCTTGATGTATTAAATTAGTTTTAACCTTTTCTACGTTTAAAAAATCTAAAACCAGAACTCCGTCAGATTTTAATCCGGCTTTAAAGTTTTTTAAAACAAGAATATCATCATTATCATCTTCAAAATAACCAAAACTGGTAAAAAGATTAAAAATAGCATCATATTTATTCTCAATGGGTTTTCGCATATCCCATACCTCAAAATGTAAGGTCTCATTTTCAAATTGTTTGGCATGTTCAATGCTATTAGTGCTTAAATCGCCACCCCTAACATTAAAACCTAAAGAATTTAAATATACAGAATGTCTTCCTTTACCGCATGGTACATCAGCAATAAAACTGTTTTTAGGAAGTTCTAGAAACGACGTAATATTGCGCATAAAGAATTGTGCATCAGAATCATTTCTATGTTTGTATAAAATATGATAGTATGGTGTATTAAACCATGAAGTAAACCAATCTTGCTTTGTATTCATAATAAATTAAGAGTCAGCAAAAATAATGAAATCTTACATTTTTTAAGTTAGAACAACAAAAATTCACAACTGCATAAAATTAACCCTATTTTTGCAATGAAATTATAGATATTCATGGAGAAAGACTTTAAGATGACTGCTGTTACCATAGCAGGTTTAGAAGGTGTATTAGCAGATGAGCTACGTAAACTGGGAGCTAGAGAAGTAACAGAAGGTGTAAGAAATGTAACTTTTAAAGGTGATAAAGGTTTTATGTATAAAGCCAATATAGCGTTGCGTACAGCTATTAGAATCTTAAAACCCATAAAAAAGAGTAAAGTTTTTGATGAAGAAGATTTATACGAAGCAATTCAGCGTATTAAATGGGAACGTTATTTAGAAGTTGACGGAACTTTTGCTATTGGCGCAGTTGTTAACTCAAAAAACTTTACGTCTAACTCTCATTATATAAGTCTGAAGTCTAAAGATGCTATTGCTGATTATTTTACGCACAAATTTAAAAAGCGTCCTGATGTAGATTTAAAATATCCGGATTTAAAAGTTCATATTCATATTCATAATGAATGGTTAACCATTTCATTAGATTCTTCCGGAGATTCTTTACATAAAAGGGGATACAGAAGCGCTACCAACATAGCACCTATAAATGAAGTGTTAGCTGCCGGATTGGTATTGCTATCGGGGTATAAAGGAGAAGAAAATTTTATAGACCCTATGTGTGGTTCCGGAACTATTTTAATTGAAGCAGCAATGATAGCCAATGAAATTCCGGCGAATATAAACAGAAAGCATTTTGCTTTTGAAAACTGGAAAGATTATGATGAAGATTTATATTTTGTAATTCAGGATTCATTGCTTAAAAAAATCCGAAGTTCCCATTTTAAAATTATGGGATTTGATAAAGCGCCATCAGCAGTTAAAAAAGCACAACAAAACATAATTAATGCTAATTTAGAGGAATTTATAGGTGTACACCATGTGAACTTTTTTAATTCTAAAAAAGAAGTGTTTGGTAAAACAACCATTTTATTTAATCCTCCTTATGGTGAGCGATTGAATATTGATGTTGAAGAATTTTATGGAAAAATAGGAGATACTCTTAAGCATAATTACCCGGATTCAACAGCATGGTTAATAACGTCAGACATTCAAGCATTAAAACATGTAGGGCTTAGAACTTCTAAAAGACTGCCAATAAAAAACGGAGATCTTGACTGTCGATTTGTTAAATATGAATTGTACGAAGGAAGTAAAAAGATAAAAAATAATAAAAATGATGAAGAGTAAAAAGCCGCTTAATAGCGGCTTTTTTATGGTGCTCGATTAAGGGAAATTATCTGTTTTTTAATAGATGTTTATTAAAACTTTTTCCATTAATACTTGTGTATTTTGAGTCAATATCAAAAGCTACTTCCATTCCTGTAATGTCAAATTCACCAGAAACTTTAGTGTATTTAATATTTAAATCTTCTTTAAATTTCACATTGTTAAATGATACGCCTTTATTAAACTCAGTATATTTAAAAGTAGCACTTTCATCAAAAATAGAATTCTCAAAACTTACAAACTCTTTAAAATCGGCATACTTAAAAGTGGCAGGCTCTTCAAAAAAAGTATTTTTAAAAGTAATACCTCTATCAAATTTGGCATACTTAAAGGTAGTATCTCCATTAAATTTAGCGTAAGAAAAGTCGGTGTTTTTTTCAAAGTTAGAATATTTAAACATTGCTTTTTCTTCAAAAGAGCAGTTTTTAAAAACTACAATGTTTTCAAAGTTAGCAACAAAAGTATATCCGCTTTTCTCATCAGGAATGTAAGCAAGAACATCGTTTTTAAATGTGCAGTTTTCAAAAACAATTTTACTGGTTATTTGCTTTTCTATAGAGTTTGAACCACCGTTGTTCCACCATTTACTTCTTTTTGGTAACTTAGGTAGGGCTTCATTCATATAAGTGAAATCTAAAATACCTTCAATAACCGTATTTGAATATTCAATAGATTTTCCCTCTTTAATATCTTGTAAGATAGCAGAAGCGTTAACTGTTTTTTGAGCAAAAATTTGTGACGAAGAAAGTAGTACGATAAAAAGTGTAACTATATTTTTCATGTGAATTACATTTTGTGTTATACTTTATAGACAACTGTATTTTTAGATTGTGACAGCAGCATAAAAAAACAGCATTTAGTTAACTAAATGCTGTTTTATATGTGAATGATATTAAAATCTTAGTTTACAGAGTCGCTTAAACCAGCTCCTGGCTTAAATTTAACAACATTTTTAGCAGCAATTTTAATTTCTTTACCAGTTTGAGGATTTCTTCCTGTTCTTGCAGCTCTTTCTGATACTGAGAAAGTTCCCCATCCAACTAATGCTACTTTACCTCCTTTTTTTAAAGTACTAGAAACACTATTAGTAAATGAGTCTAATGCAGCTTTTGCTTGAGTTTTTGAAATTCCTGCATCAGCAGCCATAGCATCGATTAAATCTGATTTGTTCATAATTTTAATGGATTTTAAAAATTAATTAATATTTTTCGCTAAACAGCTTAACAAATATAGACGGAATGCGGGATTGTGCAACATTTGGCTAAAAAAAAAAGGTTTTTTGTTAATAAAAACCCCTTAATTGTTAATAACCAAGCTTGTTTATTAACTTAAAACTATAATTCCTTATAAACAAAGGGCTAGAGCGCTTTTGCATCTTCAGAAAACTGATAACCATTTAATAAACTTCTCGCATCCATTAATTTTTTACCGGAAAGTTTAAGTTCTATAATATGAAGAAAACCATCTTTAACAGCAACTTTTATAGCTGATTTTGTTGTAATTACTTTTCCGATTCCAATTTCATGTTCAGTAAATTCTTTAGTTACCTTATATAATTTAGCCGTAATTTCTTCACCATTATTATAGAAGGTAGTCCAAGCAGCCGGATATGGGTTTAATCCTCTGATATGATTATAGATGTCTGTTAATGATTTAGACCAATCAATTTTACAATTTTCAGGGAACAACTTGTAAGCCGATTTTTCTTCTAATTCAGGTTGTTTGGTAGTGGTAACTTCACCCAAAGCAATTAAATCAACAGTTTCATTAACCAATTCGGCGCCTAAATACATTAATTTATCATGAAGTTCGCCTACGGTTTCATCTTCTCTAATAGTAATTTCTTTTTGTAAAATAATTTCACCGGTATCAATTTTATCATCAATAAAAAAGGTAGTTACCCCGGTTTTTGTTTCACCATTAATAATAGCCCAATTTATAGGGGCCGCACCTCTATACTCAGGAAGTAATGAGGCATGTAAATTAAAAGTACCATATTTAGGTAAGGCCCAAACTGATTTAGGAAGCATTCTGAAAGCAACCACTATTTGTAAATTGGCATTCCATTTCTCTAATGCTGTTTGAAACTCTTCACTTTTTAAATTTTTAGGCTGAAGTATTGGTAAATTTTGAGATAACGCATATTTTTTTACAGCAGACTGATTAAGTTTTCTACCACGCCCGGCAGGTTTATCTACAGTAGTAATAACCCCAACAACGTTATAATTATTTTCTACTAAATGTTTTAAAATGGTTACTGCGAAATCCGGAGTTCCCATAAAAACGATACGTAAATCTCTCATTATTTTATAAAGTATTTATTGTAAGTAGTTAGGCCAATAACTTCATTGGCCAGTAATTTTCGCAAATGTATTAAAATGTCTTCTTCTTTCTCATTCAGAAAGGTACATATTTCTTTAGATGACGCTTCTTTTTTAGTTTCCAAAAAGGTTAAAATCATTTTAGAAACAGCAGGCGTATTGCTCTTTTTCTTTTGAAGACAAACATCACAAATACCACAGGTATTTGGAGTTTTTTCATCAAAATAAGTCAGTAAAAGTTGATTTCTACAAATATCGTTATTCGTTATATAATGAATAACGTCGTTAATTTTTTGTTTTTTCTGGTTAAAATATCGTTCAATATTTTTAGAAATAGGGTTTATGGTGCGGTCATCTTCTCTGGGGTGTAAAAAATAAAGCGTAGCATTTTTAGAAGCTTTTGTATAGGTTATAATTCCTCTTTCATTTAAGATTTCTAAATTTTTAACCACATTCCAAGAAGTATTACCTGTTTTTTTGGCAATATAAAATTCATCTATTTTAATAGCTTGCTCAAAAATACCACCATACAATCTTAACAAAGTTTGAATAAGATTTTGAATATCACTACCGTTTTTATTCCCATACTGAATAAGCTGGTTACTGTGCATTAAAAACTGGATAGATGATTTTTGATGATAAGTATTAGTGAGTTCAATAATACCGTTAGCACTAAGTACCTGAAGAATGTTTTGTGTTTTAGAACTTACAAAATTATATTTATGACAAAAGGCTGAAAAATCAAAATCAAAAGGAGCTTCAATGAACTCACCTTTAGCTATTTGGAAATGTTGAAATAGTTTTTGATACACTATTTTAACCTCATTTATAGAAGGTATTTGTTTGGCTTGATTTTCTTTGAGTATTTGAATGTCATTTTGATTGCTAAGTATTACAGAAAAAGCTTTTTTCCCATCTCTTCCGGCTCTTCCGGCTTCTTGCATATAATTTTCAAGAGAAGAGGGTATGTTTAAATGAACAACAACCCGTACATTGGGTTTATTGATTCCCATTCCAAAAGCATTGGTAGCTACTATAATAGGAGTTTCTTCTAACATCCAACGATCAAAAGCAACTTGTTTTTCAATAGCAGAAAGTCCTCCGTGGTAAAAACCACTTTTAAATCCGTTTGCATTTAAATAAGCACTAATTTCTTTGGTTTTATTTCTTGAAGAAACATATACAATAATAGGTGCTTGGGTTTTATAGGTAATTTGAGTAAGCTTATACAGTTTATCTTGTGTATAAAATACTTGATAAGCTAAGTTTTCTCTAGCAAAAGATTGTTTAAAAAGAGTAGGAGAGTGTAAGTTTAAAAAAGAACTAATATCTTTTATAACTTTTTGGGTTGCCGTGGCAGTTAACGCTATTACAGGAACTGTAGGATGCAGTTCTCTAACAATATTAATTAATAGATAGGAGGGTCGAAAATCATGACCCCATTCAGAAATACAATGAGCTTCATCTACTGCAATTAAATTGACGTTGAGTTGTTTGATTTTTTCCTGAATAAATTTCGATTGCAATCGTTCAGGAGATATGTATAAAAACTTATAATTTCCAAAACGAATATTATCAAACAATGTAATCAGTTCATCTTGTGAGCTTCCTGAAGGTAATGAAGTGGCTTTAATACCTTTTTGGGTAAGTGAATCTACCTGATCCTGTATCAGGGCAAGTAACGGAGAAATAACAATACAAACTCCTTTATTGAGTAATGCAGGAATTTGAAAACAAATAGATTTTCCGCCTCCGGTAGGTAGCAGTGCAATGGTATCTTTTCCTTCAATTACAGAAGTAATAATTTCTTGTTGAGGTTTTCTAAAAGAGCTATGTCCCCAGTATTGATTGAGAATATGTATAGCTGTATTTGTCATGGTTGTTATAGCGATTGTAAAATAAAATCACAACGCTCAGCTATAGTACCAAAAGGAACATCTATAATTTTATAACCAATTTCCTGATAAGCTGCTCGTAAAAACTTATCAAGTTCTATTGCTTGCTCAAAAGTTTCGTAACGCTCATTATCTTGTTTGTATATTTTTTTCCAAGGAGCTAACATAAAAACCTTATCATATAAATATTTTGCACTTTTTTTAATGTACAAATCAGGATATTCGGTACCAAGGTAATTCATATAAGCATGAACATCCGGAATACCTCTGTCAAAAAAAATAACTTCTTTTTTAGATAAGGTGGCGTGTAAAAACTGTTGCTCTCTACCTTCAAGTAGCATTTGACTAAATAGCAAAGGTTTCTCAAGAAATAATTGATCTACACCATCTTCTTGAGCCTTTAAAGTTACTTCTCTTGAAATTTCCGGCATACATTCATACCCTCTACGTATAAATTCTCTTAATACAGAGGACTTCCCGGTACCGGGACCACCAATTAGAACTATTTTTTGTTGCATCGTGCAAAAATAGAAGTTTCAATTTATAAATTTAATAAATAGTGTAATTTTGTGCTTAATCAATGAAAACATACCTTGTTTAATACTAAGGAAATTGGAACAATTATGACAGATAGAGAAGCATTTTACAGCAAACTAAAAACACAATTAGAAGATACAACTAGCTTTCCAACAAAATATTTATATAAATTTATAGTCCCAACTGATGGAAATCAAGTACAGGAAGTTCAAGATTTATTTGATAAAGGTGGGGCTGTTATTGATACTAAAAAATCAAGAACAGGAAAATATGTTAGTCTTTCAATACATTTAACAGTAGCAAGTTCAGATGAAGTAATAGACTATTATAAAAAAGCAGAAGCAATAAAAGGTATTATTTCTTTATAAATTAGATTTTATGAAAAAACAAATTTTAAGTATAGCTATTTTAATAAACTGTTTTACAGTAAAAACAGTAGCTCAGGAGTTATTTAGTATAAATAAAAAAGAAATACCGGTTTCTGAGTTTAAAAGGGTATATGAAAAAAATTTGAACCTGGTTGTTGATGAAGATTCAAAAAATATAGATAAGTACCTCGATTTATATATTAATTATAAGTTGAAAGTAAATGAAGCTTATGCTTTAGGTTTTGATACGTTAGCTACTTACCAAAGGGAGTTAGATGGATATAAAAAACAATTAATGACCCCATATTTGCAAGATGAAAAAGCAATTGATAAATTAATTGAACAAGCGTATTACAGAACTAAAAATGAAATCAGAGCAAGTCATTTATTGGTAAAAGTATCTAAAAAAGCAAATGAAAAAGATACATTAGAAGCTTATCATAAAATATTAGAAGCAAGAAAAAGAATTGTAGAAGGAGGTGAACCTTTTGAAAAAGTAGCTACAGAAATTTCAGATGATCCTTCCGTAGCAATAAACGGTGGAGATTTGGGCTATTTTTCTGCATTTAAAATGGTATATTCTTTTGAAGATAATGCATACAAAACAAAATTAGGTGAAGTTTCTATGCCATTTAGAACGCGTTTTGGTTATCATATTATGAAGGTAACCGGTAAGAGAGAATCTAAAGGAGAATTTGAAGCGGCACATATTTTAGTTCGTGATACTTCCGTTAAAGGAAAAGTTAAAATAGACTCTTTATATACGAAAATAAAAGAAGGCGCTGTTTTTGAAGATATAGCTAAAAAATATTCAGAAGATACCGGAACTGCAGCTCTAGGGGGTAAACTGCCTAAGTTTGGAACCGGAAATATGGTTGAAGAGTTTGAAAATACGGTATTAGGATTAAAGAACATAAATGAGGTTAGTAAACCATTTAAAACACGTTACGGTTGGCATATTGTTAAATTGTTACAACGTTACCCTGTTGGAACTTTTGAAGAAGAAAAGAAAGAAATAGAAAATAAGGTAAAAAGGTCTGATAGATTGCAATTATCACATCAAGCAGTTTTAAATAGATTGAAAAAAGAATATATAATAAAAATTAATCCGAAGGTTACCGAAGAATTAAAAAAAGAAGGGGTAAATAAATTACCGGGAATGAAACCATCGGATTGGATATTATCAATTAATAAGAAAAGAATCAATGTAGAAGCGTTCAGAAAGTTTGCGATTTATAACCGCAATCCCAATATTTCTGAAATATTTGAGCAATTTAAAGACAAAGAATTATTTGATTACTTTAAAGAAGATTTAGTTAATAGAGAGCCGGAGTATAAAAACACCTTAACCGAGTACAAAGAAGGTTTACTACTGTTTGAATTAATGCAACAAAAAATTTGGAAAAAATCAGCAGAAGATACTTTAGGACTTAAACAGTTTTTTAATACGCATAAAATAAAATATAAGTCAAAAGACCTAGAAGAAATAAAAGGTCAAGTAATAAGCGATTACCAACAAAAATTAGAAGAAGATTGGGTAAGCGATTTACGAAAAAAGAATGTGATTAGAATTAAAGAAAAAGAATTGAAAAAACTTAAAAAAACATATAACCAGTAATACAGTGAAAAAACTTTTTCCATTCTTACTAACTGCTACACTACTTGTTACCTCTTGTGATTTAATAACCTTTAAAAAGCAAAGAACACAAGAAGATAAACCTATTGCTACCGTTTATAATAAACACTTATATAAAAAAGACGTGGCTAAATTACTGCCAAAAAACTTGTCAAAACAAGATAGTACAGTGGTGGTGAAAGGGTTAATTAATACGTGGGCAAAACAACAATTATTTTTAATAAAGGCAGAAGAAAATATTTCTGAAATAAACAGTTTAGAAATTGAAAAATTGGTAAATGATTATAAATCGAGTTTGTACATTAATAATTACAAAGAAAAATTAATCAAGCAAAAATTAGATACCATTGTTTCTGATGAAGAAGTTGCTGATTTTTACAATGAAAATAAAGATAACTTTAAATTAAGTGAAGAATTATTACAGTTTGATTATGTACATTTTGATAAAGATCATTTAGAAGAAAAAGACATTATAAAAAGGTTTAAATCGGTTAAGGAAGAAGACAGGGAAGAGCTGGAAAAGTACTTACTAAGCTTTAAATCATACCGATTACAAGATTCTACATGGGTAACCGTTAACTATTTGCAAAGAAAAATACCTCCATTTGCTAAAGAATCTAAAGAAAATCTGTTAAAAATATCAAAATTCATACAAAAAGAAGATAGTTTAGGAGTATATTTGGTGGCTGTAAAAAATATTTTGCAAAAAAATGAAACCGCTCCGCTAAGTGAAGTTACTAATAGAATTAAGCAGATTATTTTACATAAACGAAAATTAGAATTAATAAGAGAGATTGAAAAAACGCTGATAAATGATGCTATTCAAAACAAAAATTTCAAAGAATACTAGCCTTTTAATAACATTTCTTTTTACAGTATTACTTACTCACGCACAACAAAATAAAGTAGACGGAGTAGCTGTAGTTGTGGGTAAAAACATAGTTTTAGACTCTGATATAGAAAAATTCAAGAAAGAAGTAGAACTTCGTAGCGAAGGAAAAATAAGCATTTCAGATTGTGAAATGTTAGAAGAGTTAATGCAACAAAAATTACTGGCACATCACGCAGTTGTTGATAGCGTTACCGTTTCTCAAGGTGATATTGATAGTCGTGTAAACAGAAGTATTGCCTTTTTTACCAATGAATACGGAAGTGAAGAAAAAGTTGTTGAAGCTTATGGTTTTAATGATATTGAAGATTTAAGAAAGGAGCTGGAAAGAGTACAAAGAGAAAATACACTTATAGAAAAAGAACAGCAAAAAATAACTAAAGATGTAGATGTTACTCCGGAAGAAGTACGTTTGTATTTTAACGGATTAAAAGAAAAAGGAGAGTTACCTGAAATTCCTGCAGAAGTAGAATTAGCTCAATTAGTTTTATACGCTGAAGCTTCAAAAGAAGAAGAAGAAAGAGTTGTGAAAAAACTAGAGCAATTAAAAAAAGAAATAGAAAACGGTGCTAGTTTTGATTTAAAAGCGATTATTAATTCAGATGATCCTTCGGTAGCTCAAAACAAAGGAAATTTAGGAATTATTACTAAAGAAACTAACTTTATAAAAGAGTTTAAAGAAGCTGCCTTTTCATTAGACGAAGGACAGATTTCTGAACCTATCAAAACAATTTTCGGATACCATATTATTAAATTGCACAAAATAAGAGGGCAAGGACGTGAAGTATCGCATATTTTGATTCAACCTGAGATTTCTGATGAAAAATTAAAAGAAACAAAAGAAGAAATTGAAAAAATTGTAGCCGATATTAAAGAAGGAAAAATAACTTTTGAAGAAGCCGTAAGAAAATATTCAGAAGATAAAGATACTAAACTTAGCGGTGGTTTATTAATGAATCCTTATACCGGTGAACCTACTTTTGAATTAACAAGAATGCCACCTGATTTATTTGGAAGAATTAGTGAGCTAAAACAAGGCGAACTATCAGATGTTTTTTATGACGAAACAAGAGGAGGAGAAAAAATGTACAAAGTTATTTTTATAAAACATCGTACAGATACTCACAAAGCAGATATTGTTGAAGATTATGTAAGAATGCAACAATTTGCCTTAGAAAAGAAAAAAGAAGAAGAATTAAACAAATGGTCTAAAGAAAAAATAAGCGAAACCTATATTAAATTAGGTAGTGATTATAAAAAATGTAGCTTTAAAAAAGATTGGAAAAAAGAAAATAAATAAGAATCCATACAAAAGTCCGTTTAAACAAGTAAGTAATACACTTGCTTTTTAAACGGATTTTTTATCTAAAAAACCTTTATAAAATGTCTGACGTAACAGCTGTTAATAATCTGGTAGCAAAGTATTCGCAATTACAACAAGAAATAGGTAAAGTAATTATAGGACAACAAGAAGCCGTTAATTTTACGTTGTTATCTATTTTTTGCGGAGGGCATTCATTACTTATCGGTGTTCCTGGGTTAGCAAAAACCTTGTTGGTTAATACCATTTCAAGTGCATTAGGGCTTAACTTTAAAAGAATACAGTTTACACCAGATCTTATGCCTTCTGATATTTTAGGAAGTGAAATATTAGATGAAAATCGTCATTTTAAATTTATTAAAGGTCCCATCTTTTCCAACATTATTTTAGCAGATGAAATCAACCGTACACCACCTAAAACGCAAGCAGCTTTATTAGAAGCTATGCAAGAAAGGTCGGTTACAGTTGCCGGGCATCATTATAAATTAGACTTGCCATTTTTTGTGTTAGCAACGCAAAACCCTATAGAACAAGAAGGAACGTATCCGTTACCGGAGGCACAGTTAGATAGATTTATGTTTTCTATCAACTTAGAATATCCCACTTTTGAAGAAGAAGTACAAGTAGTTAAAAACACTACCTCAATAGTAAACCAAACGGTAAACTCAATTTTTTCGGCACAAGAAATTATTGAAGTACAAAACTTAATAAGAAAAATCCCTGTAGCAGATAACGTAATAGAATATGCAGTTGCATTGGTAGGAAAAACAAGACCAAATTCTGACAAAGCTACAGATTACGTTAAGCAATATATCGATTGGGGTGCCGGACCTCGAGCTTCGCAAAACTTAATTTTGGCGGCTAAAGCTCATGCAGCAGTTTCAGGGAAATTTTCACCGGATATTGAAGATGTTCAAGCAGTTGCTGTACCTATTTTATCACACAGAATTGTGAAGAACTACAAAGCAGAAGCAGAAGGAGTTACTATAAATAAAATCATCAAATCATTGTTTTAAAAAGTACACTTGTAAGGTGTAGTTTATAAAAAATGGGAGAGATTGAAATTCTTTCTTTAAAGCTTAAAAGGCATAACGTAGTTTTTTCTCATAATATTGAAGAGCATACGTTATCGATAGGAAAAGTAAAACTATTAAAAATAAAGTATGTTATTGGAGTGCTATGTTTAAGCATTGCCGTTTTATGTCTTTTTTTATTAGTGTTCTTAAACGTACCCTTTGGAAGAGTTATTAATTATGTTGTATCTGGAGGTATAGGATTTTTTGGGTTAAAAAATCTAATAGATTATTTTAATTTGAAAGAGAATAATGTTCAGGTACTAATAACTAAAGAAGGAATTAATATAGATGCTGTTTTTATAGCTAAAGAAGATATTTTAGAAATAAATGTACATGTAGATTTTGAGGAAGAAGGTAATAGCTCGGGATATATTTATGTTGATTCGTTAAAAGGAAAAAACAAACTCCTTGTTTTGATAGGTAGTGATTATAAATATCTCAAAAATGATTTGTTGTTTATTAAACAGTTCTTCATTAACTTTTTAGGAATAAAAAATACAGTAAAAATATAAAAAGCTCTTATATAAGAACTTTTTATATTTTCAATACTTATTAGTACCCAAAAGGATTATCAATAGAAAGCATAGGCTCAGTAAACCATTTTGGTCCTGTTTCCGTAATATAAATATGATCTTCATGGCGAATACCAAACTCATCAGGTACACAAATCATGGGTTCATTACTAAAACACATTCCCGGTTTTAAAACGGTAGTTTCATTACTAACCATATAAGGCCATTCATGAATATCTAAACCTATTCCATGCCCTGTTCTATGCGGTAATCCAGGTAGTTTATAATCAGGTCCCAAATGGTGTTTTTCTAACACATTTCTGGAAGCATTGTCAACATTTTTGCATAATGCTCCGGGTTGAACAGCATTAAAAGCCGCTTGTTGAGTTTCTTTTTCAATATTCCAAATAGAACGTTGTTTTTCTGTAGGAGTTCCAAATACATACGTTCGGGTAATATCAGAAATATAATCGTATAACTTACATCCGGTATCAATTAAAACAACTTCATTTTCTTCTAGCTTTTTAGGTGTTTTTACACCATGTGGAAAAGAAGAATCTACCCCGAAAAGTACAATACAAAAATAAGACCCGGAAGGAATTCCGTAGCGCTTATGAGCCTCATGAATAAAATCAGTTACCTCTTGAGTACTAATACCAACATATAAAATTTTGGCAGCTGCTTTTTGTACTTCTAAAGTAATATCCATAGCTCGTTGTATAATAGCTATTTCATTGTCAGATTTTATCATTCTACAAGCAGCAGTAACAGTTTTAGCATCTTTAAAATCATATTGCTGTGATAATAACCCAATTCCGTTAGTAACAAAAAAAGGAGTTGCTTCATCTATTAAAATAGTTCCTGAAGTAATTCCTTTTTCGTTTAATAAAGAAATAAAAAGCTCATACGGACTTTCGTGTTCTTCCCAACAACAAACATTACCTTCAATCAACATAAAGTCTAAAATAGTGCCTTCTTCAAATTTTGGAGCAATATATTCCAAACTTCCGTTGGCGTACAAAATAGCTCCAACCATACGCTCACTAGAGTTCCATTTAGTACCCGTAAAATAAAATAAATTAGTGCCGGCATGTAAATACATGGCCTGAGCATTATGCGTATTTAATAAATGTACAGCCTTTTGAATACGTTGTTCAAACTCTTCTTTTTGTATAGGTTGAATATCACTAATCTTAGGCGTAATTTTGGCTAATTCTTTTGCGGCAGTTGAGCCACCAATTCCAATCATAAACTAAAAATTGCAGTTGTAAAAGTAAAAGTAGTGTATTTCCAGAAAAAACAGATGATAGAATATTACCCGTAAATGATGGAATTTATCCGTTTTATAAAATAATCAACTAATTAAAAACATGTACCTTTAAAATATAATTATACTTGTACTTAAAAGAAACTTATATGGTATATCAAGATATAAAGATGAGTAAAGAACAGGCAGAGAATATTTTGTATGAACTATTCAATATTAAAGGTATAGCCGTTGAATTACCGGGAGAAATTGACTTTAACTTTAAAATAAAAGTAGCTAATTTAAACAGCTATATACTTAAAATTTCAAGGCCGGAAGAAAACCTTGCCTATTTAGAATACCAACAAGGATTGCTAAATTATGTAGCCAATAAAGATAACAACAGCCCTAAAGTACTTAAAGATATAGAAGGAAATGAAATAGCCGCTATAATAGATAAAGAAGGTAATAAACGATATGTACGCTTATTAACGTGGGTAGATGGCAGATTGTGGAGTTCGGTAAATCCAAAAACCAATGAATTACGATTCAGTCTGGGAAAAGAAGCCGGAAAACTTACTAAAGCTTTAACAGGTTTTTCGCATGAGGAAGCCAACAGACCTTTTGAATGGGACATAGCCCAAGGAAGTTGGACGGAGCAATATCTCGATTTATTTTCTACAGAAGAAAAAGAAATACTACAGTATTTCCAAAACAGTTTTAAGGCAACTCATAAAAGCTATAGCCAATTACGAAAGGCAGTTGTACATAATGATGCTAACGATAATAACATTGTAGTTTCAGAAGAAATACTGAATCCTGAAGTAAAAGCAATTATCGATTTTGGAGATGCTATATACACCCAAATTATTAACGATGTTGCCATTGCCTGTGCCTATGCAATTATGGATTTTAACAATCCGTTAGAAGCGGCGTTGCCTATTGTAAAAGGATATCATAGTGAATTTGAATTAGAAGAAAAAGAGCTAGCACATTTATACCATGCTATTGCCATGCGTTTGGTAATTTCGGTGACCAAATCGGCCATTAATAAACAAAAAGAACCGGATAACGACTACTTATTGATTTCCGAAAAACCGGCTTGGCAACTTTTAAAAAAATGGAAAAATATTGCTGCGGAATTTGCAGAATATTCGTTTAGAGAAGCCTGTGGCTTTACCGCACACCCTAAAGAAAAAGCATTTAAAGAATGGGCAGAGAAGCAACAAATAGGATTTTCAACCCTATTTCCAAGCATTCAAAAAGAAGCCGTTTATCCGTTAGATTTAAGCGTAGAAAGCCTGTGGTTGGGAAATTATGCCGAGTGTAACGATTTAGATGCTTTTCAGTTTAAACTGCAACAATTACAAAAAGAACACTCTGGTAAGTTAATTGCCGGAGGGTATTTAGAGCCCAGATCTTTATATACTTCGGATGATTTTGATACCATGGGGAATTACGGTAGAGAAAGCAGAACCATACATTTAGGAATCGATTTTTGGTTACCTGCAGAAACCCCTGTACATGTTCCGTTTGATGGAGTAATTACTACAGTAACCAATAATAATAAATACAAGGAGTACGGTGGACTTATTATAGTAAAACATCAGGTAGAAGCGGTTGAATTTTACACTTTATACGGTCATTTATCATTGGCTAGTTTAGCAAATAAAAAAGTGGGTGATATCATACAAAAAGGAAGTTGCTTAGGATTTTTGGGAACCACAGAAGAAAACGGAAGCTGGGTACCCCATTTACATTTTCAAGTACTGCTTTCTATGTTGAATTATGAAAACGACTTTCCGGGAGTAGCTTATTATTCTCAAATTAATGTTTGGAAAAGTATATGTCCTAATCCTAATTTACTGTTTAAATCAGAAGATTTTCAGCAGTTAACCAAAAAAACCAATGAAGAAATTACCCATTACAGAAAACAACATTTAGGTAAAAGTTTAAGCCTTCAGTATAAAAAGCCGATAAAAATGGTACGAGGGATGGGCGTGTATTTATTAGACCAATACGGAAATAAATACATAGATACGGTTAACAATGTGGCGCACGTTGGGCACGAGCATCCTGCCGTTGTAAAAGCAGGACAGCAACAAATGGCAGTTTTAAATACCAATTCAAGGTATTTGCATGAAAATATTAATCAACTAGCTAAAGAATTAATTGCCACGTTACCACCCGAGTTAAATGTGTTGCATTTTGTCAATTCCGGTTCAGAGGCTAACGAATTAGCCATACGTATGGTAAAAGCAACTACTGGGCAAAAAGATATCATAGCCTCAGAAGTTGGTTATCACGGAAATGCGAATATGTGTATAGATATTTCATCATATAAATTTGATGGAAAAGGAGGCAACGGTGCACCGGAACATACCCATATTATTCCGTTGCCTGATACTTTTAGAGGAAAATATACAGGAAAAGATGCCGGAGAGCAATATGCAGAAGAAGTAGCCAAACAACTTAAACATATTAAAGAAAATGGCAGAAAGGTAGGGGCGTTTATTATTGAACCCATAATTTCTTGTGGTGGGCAAATAGAGCTACCGGAAGGATTTTTAGCAAAGGCTTATGAGCATGTACGAGCAGAAGGCGGGTTATGTATTTCAGATGAAGTACAAACCGGTTGCGGCCGTATGGGGAAAACCTTTTGGGGATTCCAATTATACAATGTGGTGCCGGATATTGTTACCATTGGTAAGCCTTTAGGCAACGGGCACCCACTGGCAGCAGTAGCCTGCACACAGGAAGTGGCAGAAGCATTTGCAAACGGAATGGAGTATTTTAATACGTTTGGAGGGAATCCGGTATCGTGCGCTATTGGAACCAGTGTATTGCAAACCGTAAAGAATGAAAAACTTCAGGAAAATGCTTTAGAGGTAGGTAATTATTTAAAAGAAGGACTTACAACTTTGGCTGAAAAATATCCAATGATAGGAGAGGTTAGAGGGCAAGGATTGTTTTTAGGGTTTGAGTTGGTAACAACCGATAAAAAGCCACTGACAGCACAGGCTGTTTATTTAGCCAACCGAATGAAAGACCATAAAATATTAATGAGTACCGACGGTCCGGATAATAATGTCTTAAAAATTAAACCGCCTTTGGTGTTTTCATTGAAGAATGCAGACGAACTCCTGTTTTTCTTAGACAAGATTTTTCAAGAGGATTTTATGCAGTACACTAAAATAAGCGTTTAGAATTTTGTTAGTTTGCTTGTGAACTGAACGAGTGTAAGACCGTCACAGTGAAGCAAACACTTTTGCTGTGGCAGTCTCTTTGAATCGAGAAATTACTTCAGTCGTTACCACTGCTTCGTAATGAACCGAAAGGAAATTTGTAGTACACCCTAAGTGAACTTTACTATATTTGATTAACCTAAAAGAACTTTGATAACTATTAAAACACTAAAAAATAAAAGTTTAAATTAAATTTATTTGTATGAAACAAAGAATTATACTGACCTTAGTAGTGATTGCTACCCTTTTTTCGTGTAAAGAAGCTGTAAAACCAACTACAGAAGAGAAAACGATAACAGAGCAAATACCCGAAGAACAGGAAAAACAAGAAATATTAGCGGTAATGAAAGCGCAGGAAAAAGCCTGGTCTAATCACGATTTAGAAGGATTTATGCAGGGCTATTGGAAAAGTGACTCGTTAAAATTTTACGGACGTAATGGTATAACGTTTGGTTGGCAAAAAACACTGGATAATTACAAAAAAGGGTATCCAACCCAAGAACATTCAGGTACCTTAAATTTTACCATTAACGATATTTCTAAAATAGAAAACGGCGCTTATTTTGTAATGGGTGAATATCATTTAGCAAGAACCATTGGCGATGCTAACGGAGTTTTTATGATTATTTTTAAAAGAATAAACGGTGAGTGGAAAATTATAGCGGATACTTCGTGTTAAAATGTGTTAGTTATTTATGATTGAATTTTTATTGGTGAGATGTTAGAGGAGAATTACACAAAAACATGAAAGGAAAATCAATACCCGAATGTTCTAATTTTGAGTTGTTAGATTTGATATATACCGGAATATCACGATCGATTAAACGAGAGGCAGAACAAGAATTAAATTCCAGAAATTTAACACCTGAAAAAAGAGAAGAGCTAGAACAAGAATATGTACGTTTTAAAAAAAATCAAGAGGCGAGAAAAAATGAACCCTTAACTCATGAAGAGTGGTGGTCGTTTTTCTTGTTACCGTTTTTTACTCCCAGGCCAAGGTATAGAGATGATCATTTTACAATAGCTGAAATGAACCGTTTTGAAAAATATGGTTTTGATAAAAAATTAAAAGAAGCCCAAACGGTAAAAACATTAGGGCTTTTGTTTTGGTATTTAGTTTTTATTATCGGATTTTTAATAGTTACGTACTTACATTTAGAACCTACCAATAATCATTAAAAGAACAGTTTTTTCAGAGATTTTATTTCTTTAGCTACTTGTGTACTGAGTATCATTATTACGTACAGTGTTTTTAACAGTATAAATTTTATCTAATTCTTTTGAAATTTCAATAGCTTCACTAACAACTTCTTTAGGGTACTCATTAATTTCAAGTATTTTAATTGCGTTTCTGTTTGTGAGTCTTCCTTCTTTTAATTTATAGTCAAACCCAACAGTTTTGTTATTTACTGTTTCACTAAAATGATACAAATCATATTCGTTAGAAAGCATATCCGTTAATTCTATATCATGTGTTGAAACGAGTACTTTATTAGATTGTTTAGCAAGAGTAGATAAAACAGCTTTTCCGGCAGCAATACGTTCTACCGTATTAGTGCCTTTAAATAGTTCATCTAATAAAAAGAGGTTCTTATTTCCGTTCATACTTTCTTTAAGCATTTCTTTAACCGTTACCACTTCTTCAAAATAATAACTTTTATCATTCATAAGATCATCACTTATTCGAATAGCAGAAAACACTTTTAACAATGGAAAAGTGATTGATTTAGCAAAACACGTATTAATTGTTAATCCGGTTATAACATTAAGCCCAATTGCACGAATAAAAGAGGTTTTACCGGACATGTTTGATCCTGTAAGTAGTATGGACTTTTCCGCTATTTTTATACTGTTTGTTGAACAGTTAAAAATTAACGGATGGTAAATCTCTTCAGTAGCTATTGTATTACCATCATTAATTGTTGGTAAACAAAATGTATCAAGTCCTTTTCGTAAAGATGCAATTGAAATCAATGCATCAATATGCCCAACAAATTTAAAAACGTTTTCTATTTCTTCTCTTTTAGTGTTTAACCTTTTTAAAACACCAAATAATAACAATGGTTCAAGTAAAAACATTGTTTTAAAACTCTCAAAAAATAGCCAAGCTATAATTTCAAATTCTCCTTGAAGTTTGGCTTCGAGTTGAAAAAAAGACATCCTGTTTTTAACTTCATTGATTAATTTGATTGACGCTGGCAAGTCAGGATTTATTTTTTTGAATAAAGGGTTGGCAAATAAATGGGAAGCTACTGCATTCAGTTTTAAAAGTTGAGGAATAGAACTTACATATTGAACCAAGTTATTTTTGTTCCAGTAGTGAAGTACAAAGTTTATACAAAATACGCCTACTAAAGCCACGAAAAATAATGGATTAAAAAATCCTAAAATAAGTAAACCTAAACTGGTAAATGATAATAAGGGGATAACAAAAAACCATTTAGGAGGCGATATGTGTTGTTCTTGAAAAAGCGTTGTGATATAGTATGCCTCTTTATGATGTAGATTCTTAATTTTTTTTTGAACCGATATTCTTACTTCCGGATTGTTTGTTAACTCGTTTATGAGTTCTTCATTTAACCGAGTTTGTTTTTCATTTACGTTTAGGGTGCGCAGATTGTTATAAAGGTACTGTTGCCCCACTTTTGAAGTTGTACGGTCAAGAAACATAAATAAATCATCAAAATCCAAGTCGTTACAGGTCTTATCTGATAACACTTGGTGTGCTTTGGAATTGTCTTTGTTTCTGAAATATTTTTCAATGAGCTCAAAATCAAAGGAACCATCTTTTAGTTTTCCAAAAGATTCTTTTAATTGTTGGTCTGCTTTCTTTTTTTTATTAAATGATATTTGAGAAAAAGCGTAGTTAATTTGAAATAAGATGTCTTTAATCATTAAATCATTAGTGTAGATTTTTTATTAAATGTTACATGAATAGTTGAGTAATCATTAAATAAATTTTTCTTCAAATTACCCTTTTTAGTTTTCTAACAAAAGGCGGGCTAATCTAAAAAAGAAGCCCTTAAAAAGCTTCTTTTTTATCTATTGTTTTTACCTCTTGTGCAACAGTTACCAATGTTATAAAAAGTTTTTATGTCGTTTCAATTATACCTTCTTGATTCTTCACCAACAATTCTATTTTCGTAAATTTCTTCAAGTTTTGTAAGTTCTTCTTTTTCAGAATTAAGAATATTTTTAAATTCTTTTAAAATTAGTTCAATTTTATTTTCTGATTCTGATATTTGTTTGTTTCGTATTCTTATTTTCTTTGTTAATCTTGAAATATAAAGCAACAATACCCCGATAATAATTGATACAATTGAAATGGAGATAATCACTTTATAAACTTCATCTTCAAAAACGTTATCAATACCAATTCCAATTAAAGCACTTTCAAAAAGAGATGTAGGAGTTACTTTACTTGTGTTTTTAAGGTTATCTAATGTTTCTACAAAAGCTTTTGATGCAATTTCTTTATATTTATTATGTATATTTTTAACTAAATATTCGTCAATTTCTGTATGGTTATACACCCATTGCGTATTGGTGTAAATTAATAAACCGGTAAAAATTAACAATAATGAAAGTAGTATAAGTGTATAACGTTTTATTATAAGATAAGTAGTACTAAAAAAACGTTTTAGTTTAGTTTTGGAAAGTTCTTTTTCTACAAGCTCTAAAAATTTGATTTGGGTTATTAATTGTTGATTTCTTTCTCTTTTATTTTGTATTACTATATTTAGTTTTGTTCTGTCCATGTTGATAGTTGTTAGTAATGGTTGAGTTTTAAGCTATGCGTAATTGTATGTTTTAGTAGTTCATTTAGCAAGTATACACCAAACTGAAAATCCGCGAGAACAAGCAATTATTTATAGGCATTGTTAGTATACGTTTATCAATTTTCATTTACCCAACTTAAAAAATCTATAAAGACATCATTCAAATGTTTTTCAAATTTTCCGTTTCCCATTTCTTTTCCAAATATGTGGTCTAAATTTGGATACGCTTTAAAAGTTAGGTTGTTCTTTTGATGTCTTATAAACTCTATCGGAATTAAATAAGCCGATTCAAGTGCTACTGCTTGGTCTTTTGTCCCGATTGCTGCAAATATTGGCTTTTCAATTTGCAATAAATTTTCAATTGGTGGCTCTGAAAAACCACTCCATCTTTTATAACTATTGTTGTTTCCTTGCCAAAACTTATCTGTAGCATTTGGATTAGCTATAATGTTCTTTAAATCTATGAATAACGAATCGATTTTCAATTTTGCTTGTTCTTCGGTCAAGTTTCCTTTATCAACATCTTTTCTGATAAAAGTTACAAAGTCAATAAATTGCGTATTTCCACCACCTGACCAATATCCAAAATGCGTAATTTTTTTGTTTATCGTTCCCAATTTCGCCACAACATCACTACCTTCAGAATGTCCAAGTGCTATAATTTTTTGGAACTGATTTTTATGATTTTTTAGTAGGTCGTTGATTACCTGATTAGCTTGGGAAGCTCTGTAAGCTAAAGTTTGATTCTCATAATATGCTTTTGGAATAGGATATTCTTTGTCCATTTCTGTTATGAAAGGAAATCCTTTTTTTGAAATTACCACAAGTAAATAATCATCTGTTAAGAGTTTGAAATCAAGAGGAATTACCGTTCCAACGTAGGTCTTCCCATCTTCTTCCATTGTTTGATAGAGAGACATCGCCTTTGAACCTTGGATATATAGTAATACATTTTTTGTTGAATCAATACTCCTTTTTGAATATGTATGATAGTTTATTGTATCGTTCTTTAATATAACAGAATGATGCTTAAATGCTTGTATGATTTTTGTTCTCTGTGCGAAAGAAATAGAATAAATACTTAATAATAGTAGTGTTGTTAATAATCTCATATATTAATTCTTTAATTTATTCAAAAGACTGATTTAAAGACAGAATGTTACAATAATTATTTTTAGAAAAGTTATCTCAAATGTATACTAACGATTTGTATAAGGCAAGTGGGGCAGTAAAAAGGGATAACCATTCAAATTAACACTGAGCCAAAACGTTGTATTTTGTTTTTATCTTATTCATTTTAAAAGCCAAATCAACGATTTGGCGGTGTTGTTAAATAGTATTAAACTTTCGGAAATCACTAAACGACCTATTTGCTATATACCGCTTAAGTTAGCAATTGTTTAAATTTAGTAATAAAAACCAGAAAGAAAAAGCGTAGAGTAAGGTTATGATATACGTTG
>NZ_JBOCUK010000035.1:0-32667 GCF_050606265.1 Tenacibaculum sp. TC6
TTATGATGTAAATTATAAAAGTACTTTGGTTTAAAAAAGTATAAAATTTACTTGTTTTTTACCTCAGTTCTTTGTTGTATACTAGCAATATTATCAATTATTAAGCTGTTCATGAGTTAGTTTTTCTTTTGCTTTTTCTTGATTAATGATTTGCTTTTTTACCTGATTAAAAACTAAATCTTTAGCCTCTGCATAAGAAATGGCATATTTCTTTTGAATATTATGGAATTTCTCAGGAAACCTCTCAAGTAACGAGCAATAGTAAACATCTAATTCTTTATCATTGGGTACAATAAATTCCATTGTTGTTTCAAAGCGTCTTAATAAGGCTTTATCAATAGCATGCATGTGATTAGTAGCGCAAATAAGAAGTACGTTGTTAGGTAAATAATCTATAAGTTGAATGAGAGTATTAACTAAACGCTTCATTTCACCGGAATCTTTGGTGTCATAATCTCGTAATTTTCCAACAGAATCAAATTCATCTAAAAACAAAACAGCATTTTCTTTAGCTGCTTTTTTAAATATGGTATTTACATTTTTTGCTGTTTCTCCTAACCTTGATGATACAAATTCGCTTAAATCTAAAGTAATTATTTTTTTATCCAGTTCTTTAGCAACGGCTTTAGCCGTTGCTGTTTTACCACAGCCGCTGTCACCAAAAAAAAGTAATTTATGTGTGGTGTGTAAACCATATTGACTCAGTACATTTAAGTATTTGAATTCATCAAGTATATGATTTATTTTCTCCTGATTTTCACTGCTTAAATGTAATTGATTTAACGGTTCACTTATAATGTTTGGGGATGTTGTTATATCGTAAGAAGTCATAACGTAATTAATGTTCTGTAGGTTGATGTTCAGGGCAATCTATTCGTAGTTCATTTGTCTTTAGTTCCAATTCTAACAACTTACAATAATGAGTATTGTTACTAAACATATAATTGGAGCAGGTATTACACATTCTTTGAATAGTAATTATATCTGCTTTATTTAAACTGGTAATTAAATTGAGTAAACCTTCTAGTATAATTTCTTTTTGTGTTAACGAAAGTTGACTAATTGTTGTTTCAATAGGTTTGGTAAAAATCGAACTTTGTCTGGCAATTACGGTTCCCTTTTCGCTTAAAGAAATAGTATAACTTCTCGTGTCATTTTCATCATCTTCCTTACGAATAAGTTCTTTTCTATATAAAGCTTTAATGCTATCACTAATGGTAGCTTTTGTCATATTAAATTCTTTAGCCAAATAACTAACTTTACACTTTTCTTTTGGGTGGAATAATAAAAAAACCAGAATTTGAACTTGTATAGGACTTAAAGAATTTTTTTTACCTTCTTCCCATAAAAGAACTCTGAAAGCCTCTGAAATTCTTTCGAGTGATACAACTATTTTACTCTCAATTTTTTTATCTTGGATTTTCGGATCAAATGAAGACATATATAAAAGGTTTTGCTTTACAAAATTAGTAATCCTAACAATGTAAAGCAAAAAAAATTAACCTTTTAAGTCATCAATAGAAGCTCCGAAGTTTATATGTAAAACATTTCCACTTGGAGTTACAAGAGCCGGAACCGATTTTACATTTTTTGTTTCTGCTTCGCTCACTTTTTGAGTTTCCTCTCCTAAATGAACAATTTCTACTTTGTCTAAACCAATCAATGAAATGATTTCTTGTTCAGCACTTACACATACAGGACAACCTGCGTGATAAAAAATGGACTTTTGCATAATCTTATGTTTTTAAATTAGTATTACAAATATAGTAAGGATTCCTAATTATAAAAAATATTTGTGATTTTTTTAATAAAAACTCTTGTACTTTTGTTTTTATGAATGTACCGGATAAGCTTCAAAAAAAAATTGAAGAAAGACAACATAATAATCTACTGAGAAGCCTTGGAGATACAACCAACTTGATTGATTTTTCTTCTAACGATTATTTGGGGTTGTCTAAGTCAAAGGAACTATTTGTAAATACACACCATTTTTTAGCCGAAAACCTAATTTTTGAAAATGGAGCTACCGGATCCAGATTATTGTCGGGTAATCACTCGTTATATACCGAAGTAGAAGAAGAGTTATGTCAAATTCATCATGCTGAAGCAGCCCTACTTTTTAACTCAGGTTATACGGCAAATTTGGGTTTTTTCTCCTCGGTGCCTTTGAGAGGAGATATAATTTTATATGATGAATTAATACACGCGTCTATTAGAGATGGTATTCAATTATCTAATGCCAAATCCTATAAATTCAAACATAATAATGTTGAAAATTTAGCAGAAAAATTAGCGGCATTACAACAAGGCTTACAAGCAGAAAATCAGGAGATATATGTTGTTACTGAATCTGTATTTTCTATGGACGGAGATATGCCAAATTTACTAGAGTTGGTTGACCTATGTGAAAAATATAAAGCATATTTAATTGTTGATGAAGCTCATGCCTTAGGAGTGTTAGGTAATAAAGGTTTAGGTTTAGTGCAAGATTTACAACTGGAAAATAAAGTTTTTGCCAGAATTATAACGTTCGGAAAAGCTTTGGGATGCCATGGAGCTGTAGTTTTAGGAAGTAAAACGTTAATCCAGTTTTTGATTAATTTTTCCAGAAGTTTTATATATACAACAGCTTTGCCTCCTCACGCTTTAGCTACAATTAAAGTTGCATATGATTATATGTTAAGCGTAAAAGGAAAAGGCTTGCAAAAAGATTTACACGAAAATATCAGTTACTTTTTGTCTGAAACAAAAAGACTCGAAATAAAATTTATTCCCAGTAAAACAGCTATACATTGCTGTATTATATCAGGAAATAAAAAAACAAGAGATTGGGCTAAAAAACTCCAAGATTTTGGATTTGACGTAAAACCTATTTTGTCGCCCACAGTACCTGAGGGTAAAGAAAGACTGCGTTTTTGTTTACATAGTTTTAATAGTAAAAAAGAAATAACTCAGGTTTTAGAGAAGCTTAGTACCTTTGTTTAGAAATAATAAATATGAATAAAGATTATATAATTCTTGCTGTTTTTGAATATTTAACAGAAGCACAACTTGTAAAAACAAAACTAGACTCAGAAGGAATTCGAACCATGTTAATGGATGAAAAAACAATTGACTCAGATCCTTTGTTAAGTCAAGCTATTGGAGGAGTTAAACTCTTAATTCATAATGAAGATATTGATAAGGCATTACTTATTTATAACGAGATAAGAACTTATGAAAAAGATGTAGAAGGAAAAGATATACACTGCCCTAAATGTAACTCTACAAAGATTTTAGTGGCGCCTATTCAACGTAAAAACTTGTTTTATATGTTGTTTCCGTTTTTTGAAAAAAGAAAATTGATATGTAACCATTGCAAAACTATTTTTTAATGCAAAAAAAATATTTTATCACAGGAATTTCTACTGAAGTTGGAAAAACAATTGCTTCAGCAATACTTACAGAAGCCTTAGAAGCCGATTATTGGAAACCTGTACAATCTGGTGAGTTGGAAAACTCTGATACACATAAAGTAAAAAAGTTAATTTCAAATCAAAAATCTGTTTTTCATGCTAATGCCTATGCACTACATACACCAATGAGTCCGCATGCAGCGGCAAAAATTGATGAGGTATGTATTGATATCCATTCAATAATAGAACCAAAAACACGAAATCATTTAATAATAGAAGGAGCCGGAGGTTTACTTGTTCCGTTAAATGATACCCATACTATTTTAGATATTATAAAGCCGGATTATAAGGTTATTGTTGTGTCGCGTCATTATTTAGGAAGTATTAATCATACATTATTAACAGTAAATCTGTTAAAGTCTAAAGGAATTGATGTTTCTATAATATTCTCAGGAGCTGAACAACCATCAACAGAAGAAATTATTAGTAAAATGACGGATGTGCCTATTATAGGAAGAATAGAAGAAGAGCCTTATTTTGATCAAAATGTAATTAAGGAATACGCAGAACTATTTAAAGAAAAACTATGACACTTAAAGAGCGTGATAAAAAACATTTGTGGCATCCGTTAACCCAACACAAATTACACCCGGAACATATTGCTATACGTAAAGCTAAAGGAGTTTTATTATACGATGAGGAAGGTAAAGATTATATAGATGGAATTGCTTCGTGGTATACTTGTATGTACGGACATTGTAACGATTATATTACTCAAAAAGTTTCTGAACAATTACAACAATTAGATCATGTTGTTTTTGCAGGTTTTACTCATGAACCAGCTGTAAAACTCTCAGAAGAACTTATAAAAATACTTCCTGATAATCAACAGAAAATTTTCTTTTCAGATAACGGTTCTACTTCTGTAGATGTTGCTATTAAAATAGCACTTCAATATCATTTCAACCAAGGAGATAAACGAAGTAAAATCATTGCGCTTGAAGATGGATTTCACGGAGATACTTTTGGAGCAATGTCTGTTTCAGGATTGTCTGTTTATAATGGTCCTTTTGAAGATTTTTTTATTGATGTAGCCAGAATTCCGGTACCAACCAGTGAAAACTTTAATGAAGTTAGAGTACTTTTTGAAAAACTGGTTAAGGAGCATCAAGTAGCCGCCTTTATTTATGAGCCTCTTGTTCAGGGAGCAGCAGCTATGAAAATGTATGATTCTGAATTGTTAGATGAATTACTTCAAATAGCACAAAATAATGGAGTAGTAACTATTGCTGATGAGGTAATGACCGGTTTTGGAAAGACAGGGAAAAACTTTGCTTCTGAATATCTACAAAACAACCCCGACATTATTTGCTTATCTAAATCGTTAACAGCCGGTTTAGTTCCTATGGCTATTACCAGTTGTTCAGAAAAAATATACAATGCCTTTTTAAGCGAAGAGTTAGGTAAGGGGTTTTTTCACGGGCATACCTACTCTGCGAACCCTGTAGCATGTACAGCAGCCTTAGCAGGAATAGAGTTGTTGCAAACCCAAGAAATTAAAGAAAATATTCAGCGAATAATAATTGCCCATCAACAATTTGATGAAAAAATAAAGAATCATCCTAAAGTAAAAGAAACACGACAATTAGGAGTTATTTATGCTTTAGATTTAAATATTGAAATGGAACGGTATGGTAATTTACGTTACCAGTTGTTTAATTTCTTTATGGAGCATGGGGTGTGTTTACGCCCTTTAGGAAGTACAATCTATATATTGGCGCCTTTTGTAATTGCTGAAGAACAATTACAAAAAATATACAGAACTATTGAAAAAGCATTAGATACTTTCTAATGCTTTTTCTAATAAATTAATTTCTTCCTGAGTTTCTTTAATACGAACATAAAGTTCTTCAAAAACCCATTTTCCATCTGTTTTAATTCCTTTTACAATTAAATCTCCTTCACCTTTATTCCCTTTTATAGGAATAGAAAAATCAACAGTTCCGTCATTATTGTGAAGAGAAATATTTCCGTTAGGAAAACCATCTTTTTCAATAGGTTCCCCTAATAATGAAATAACTTTTGAGTTTTGTGAAGCTTGTTTAATGGCATATTCAACAGGAGTAGAATTTGTAATGAGTTCAGAAACTCCAAAAATGGCAGCTCCAATTCCAAAGACAAATAATAAAATAATCCCTAAACATCCGCTTAAAGGAATAAACCATAACCAGTTTCTACCAAACCAACTTTTCTGTTTTTGCTGTGACATACTAATTTTTTTAATAAGACTTAAATCTGTTTAATTTGTTACAGATAGTTAAAATCTTAGATAATTTAAGAAATAGTCGTGATAATTAGTTTTATTTTTGCGCAAATTTTTAGGGTTTGAACAAAAAAATATCCATTACCTCTATTGCGTCGGTATCAGCATTAGGAAGTTTGTTAGAGGAAATTTGGCTTAACTATAAAAATGACTCTCATTTTTTAAGCGTTAAAGATTTTGAAAAATTCAAAGCATGGGTAGCCGAAATTCAAGAATCGGATAAAGAGCGAATAGAAAAACTTAGGCTATCTGAAGCAAAGTATAAAGATTTAGATGCTTCTGTACTGTATGCATTATATGTTTCAAGAAATGCAATTAGAGAGGCCGGTTGGAAAGCTTCTGATAATTTTGGAGTAAATATCGGTTCATCACGAGGAGCAACTTCGTTGTTTGAAAAATATTACAAAGAATTTCTTGAATCCGGAAAATCATCTACTATAAGTTCTCCAACTACTACTTTAGGTAATATATCGTCATGGATAGCCCATGATTTACAAACGATGGGACCGGAGATTTCACACTCCATAACTTGTTCAACAGGATTGCATGCATTACTAAACGGAGTAGCCTGGATTCAGTCTGGTATGGCTAATAAATTTTTAGTAGGAGGAAGTGAAGCAGCCTTAACCGATTTTACAATTGCTCAAATGCAAGCCCTGAAAGTATATGCGAAAAACAATGATGACTATCCGTGTAAAGCATTAGACTTGACTAAAACTAAAAACACCATGATTTTAGGAGAAGGAGCATCAGTAGTGTGTTTAGAAGAAGGAGAGAAAGAAAATGCCTTGGCTTATATAGAAGGAATAGGGTATGCTACAGAAGTTTTAAAACATAATATTTCGATATCCACAAATGCAGATTGTTTTCAGAAATCAATGCAAATGGCTTTGAAAGAAGTTTCAATAGACGAAGTAGACGCTATTGTAATGCATGCTCCCGGAACTATAAAAGGTGATACTTCTGAAATTAATGCCATAAAAAAAGTATTTGGTAACGAAACACCATTTTTAACGACCAACAAATGGAAAGTCGGACATACGTTTGCCTCCTCTGGGTTGTTAAGTTTAGAGTTGGCTATTTTAATGTTGAAAAACCAAAAAGGAATACAAGTTCCTTTTATTACACAACAAGAAGAGCCCAAACAACTAAAAAAAGTATTAGTTAATGCGGTAGGTTTTGGCGGAAATGCCGTGTCTGTTTTAATAGGTAAAAAGTAAAAAAAAATATAATTTATTATTAGTACTTTTGACTTCTCAAACAACTAACAAGTAAACTTAAGTTTATGAGCAAAGTAAGAAATGACTGGACTAAAGAAGAAATTTTAGCAATATATAATAAGCCGTTAATGGAGCTTTTGTATGAAGCGGCAACGACTCATAGAAAATATCATGATCCTAATACGGTACAGGTAAGTACCCTAATATCAATAAAAACCGGAGGATGTTCTGAAGATTGCGGATATTGTCCACAAGCAGCAAGATATCATACCGATATTGATGGAAATGATTTAATGACTGTTAATCAGGTTAAAGCACAAGCTTTAAGAGCTAAGGAAGGTGGTTCATCAAGAGTGTGTATGGGAGCTTCTTGGAGAAATGTTAAAGATGGTCCGGAGTTTGATCAGGTATTAGAAATGGTGAGAACAATCAATAAATTGGATATGGAAGTTTGTTGTACACTAGGAATGGTTACTGAAAATCAAGCAAAAAGATTAGCGGAGGCAGGGTTGTATGCATACAATCATAATATTGATACTTCAGAAGATTATTATGACGATGTAATTTCTACCAGAGCATTTAAAGATAGAATTGATACTATTGAAAATGTTAGAAAAACAAATGTAACGGTGTGTTCAGGTGGTATTATAGGAATGGGAGAAAGCTTAGAAGATAGAGCCGGAATGTTAGAAACATTAACTCGTTTTTCACCGCATCCCGAATCTGTGCCAATTAACGCATTAGTAGCAGTTGAAGGAACTCCTTTAGAAGATCAACCACCTGTGAATATTTTCGAAATGGTAAGAATGGTAGCTACAGCACGTATTGTTTTACCGGAATCGCAAGTGCGTTTATCAGCAGGAAGAACGCAAATGAGTAGAGAAGGACAAGCTATGTGTTTCTTTGCCGGAGCAAATTCAATTTTTGCAGGAGATAAATTATTAACAACTCCTAACCCGGATATAAATGAAGATATGAAAATGTTTGAAGAGCTAGGATTAAATCCTCAAAAAGCATTTTTTAAACATGAACAAAGAGAATCTGTTGAAGCTAAAGATTCTCAATATGAAGCATTGGGTGAAAAACCAAAGTGGACCAGACCTGAGCATAAGATTGAAAGAAATGAATTAAAAAAACAAGAAGCATTAGAATTGCGTAAGAAATAAGTTTTTTATACATAGTATTTTGAAAAGCACTCGCTAATCATTAGTGAGTGCTTTTTTAACAAATGGAACTATAAAAAACTTCATAACAATTTCTTAACTTTGCTCCTTGAAAAAATTGGAAGTATGGGACTACAATTACAGCAAGTAGATAGAGTTGAAACCATTACTAAAGAAGACTTTATCAAAAATTATTTTAAACCACAAAAACCGGTGGTTATAGAGCGTTTTATTGAGGATTGGCCAGCATATTCAAAATGGTCTTTAGATTATATGAAAGAGGTAGCCGGAGATAAAATAGTTCCTTTATATGATGACAGACCCGTAGATTATAAAGATGGCTTTAATGAACCGCATGCTACGATGAAAATGAGTGAGTATATCGATTTGTTAAAAAGAGAGCCTACGAAGTTTAGAATATTTTTATGGAATATTCTAAAGGAAATACCACAACTTCAAAAAGACTTTAAATTCCCTGATTTTGGGTTAAAGTTAATGAAGGGGTTGCCTATGTTGTTTTTTGGAGGGCAAGATTCTTATACCTTTATGCATTATGATATAGATTTAGCTAATATTTTTCATTTTCATTTTGAAGGAAAAAAGAAATGTATTCTGTTTAATCAAAAACAAAACAAACATTTATACAAAATACCACACTCTCTAATTACAAGAGAAGATATAGATTTTAATAATCCTGATTTTGAAAAGTGGCCGGCACTTAAAAATGCTCAAGGATTTGTAGCTGAGTTAGAACACGGAAATGTTTTATACATGCCGGAAGGATGGTGGCACTATATGCGCTATGTAACTCCAGGATTTTCTATGAGTTTAAGAGCTATTGCCAGAAATCCGAAAAATTTAGGTAAAGCGGTTTATAATATATTTATCATGAGAACAATTGATAATTTTATGCGCAGAATAAAAGGGCAAAAATGGATTGATTGGAAAAATGAACAAGCTATTATTAGAACTAATAAAGTTAATAATGTTAGTATCTAAAAAACTATTAAGCATAAAAAAAGGACTTGAGTACTCAAGTCCTTTTTTTATAAAGTTACGCTACTTATTATTTAGCTTCAGCATATCTTCTTTCAACCTCATTCCAGTTAATTACATTAAAGAAAGCTTCAATATAATCAGGACGACGGTTTTGATAGTTTAAGTAATATGCGTGTTCCCATACATCTAATCCTAAAATAGGAGTACCTCCACAAGTAACACCTGGCATTAACGGATTATCTTGGTTAGGAGTTGAACATACTTCTACTTTACCTCCTTTGTGTACACACAACCAAGCCCATCCTGAACCAAACTGTGTTGCGGCAGCTTTAGAAAAAGCATCTTTAAAGGCTTCAAATGAACCAAATTCAGCTTCAATAGCATCTTTTAATTCTCCTGATAAACGTCCCTTACCTTCCGGATTCATTACTGTCCAAAATAAAGAGTGATTATAAAATCCACCACCATTATTACGAACAGCCATGTTGTTCATATCTAAGTTTGTTAAAATATCTTCTATAGATTTTCCGTCTAAATCAGTACCTTTAATAGCGTTATTTAAGTTTGTAGTGTAACCGTTGTGGTGTTTACCATGGTGAATCTCCATAGTTCTAGCATCTATATTTGGTTCTAAAGCATCGTAAGCGTACCCTAATTCTGGTAATTCAAAAGCCATAATTTTTTGTTTTTTAAAATGGTTAAATTTTTTGTTTTACAAGGGTAAAGTTAACTCAAAAAAATAAGGCAAACAACCGTTTGCCTTACTGAAAACTTATTTAAGTATAAATATTAATTATTCTCTATTCATAAACAGGCTTGTCATCAGCAGAAAACTCGTTCATAAAACTTTCTGCTTTTTCTACTAATTGCTTGCTTCCACAATAAAAAGGAACACGTTGATGTAATTCCGTTGGTTGGATGTCTAAAATACGAGTAAAACCATCAGAAGCTTTACCACCTGCTTGCTCACAAATAAAAGCCATAGGGTTACATTCATATAATAAACGTAATTTTCCTTTAGGATTAATTTCTGTAGCCGGATAAATATAAACACCTCCTTTAATCATGTTTCTATGAAAATCTGAAACCAATGAACCAATATAACGAGCAGTATAAGGTCTGTTATCCTCTTTATTCAATTCTTTACAATGAATTAAAAAACGTTTCATTCCTTCTTGAAAATGAGTAAAATATCCCTCGCTAACTGAGTAAATCTTACCAATTTCCGGATATTCCATGTTAGGATGTGATAAATAAAAAGTTCCTATGGCCGGATTTAGAGTAAATCCATTAACCCCGTTTCCGGTAGTAAATACTAACATAGTTGAGGTTCCGTAAGCAACATAACCGGCGGCTACTTGCTCACTACCTTTTTGTAAAAAATCTTCTTTGGTAACAGGTGTTCCTACAGGAGAAACTCTTCTGTATATAGAAAAAATAGTTCCAACAGAAACATTTACATCAATATTAGAAGAACCATCTAAAGGATCCATTAATAAAACGTACTTGTTTTCATTGCTTTTATTTTTACCTTCAACAACAATAAAATCATCTTCTTCTTCACTAGCAATACCACAAACAATTTCTCTGTTGATAAGAGTTTGTTTAAATAGGTCATTAGCTAATACATCAAGCTTTTGTTGCGCTTCACCCTGAACATTAATATCTCCGGCGGCACCTGTAATATCAACTAGTCCTGCTTTTCTAATTTCGTGGTTGACAACCTTAGCAGCTAAACGAATTGAATTAATTAAACGTGATAATTCACCTGATGAATATTTGAAAGATTTTTGATTGCTGATGATAAATTCACCAAGCGTCATGTGCTTATTATTCATGTTAAAAATTTCTCTGGTTGTATGTACAAAGATGCCAACTTTTTACATTTCTACAACGATTTTACAGCTTAAAATTTTCAACAAAATAAAATGATGTGTTTTAAATTTTAGGTTTATTTTTAAGGAGAAGTTTTCAAAGTATCTTTACAAAAAATATAACCATGAGTTTTACTATTAGAGAAGGAGAGGCAAGAGATGTAAAAGCAATTCTTAATTTAATTCAGGAATTAGCTGATTTTGAAAAATTACCCAATGAAGTTGAATTGACTACGGAAGATTTGATGAGAGATGGATTTTCTAATCAGCCAAAGTTTAAAACATTTATAGCAGAAGAATCTGATGGAAACATAGTTGGTATGGCACTTTTTTATGAACGATATTCTACCTGGAAAGGAAAAATTATTCATTTAGAAGATTTAATGGTAACACAATCTAAAAGAGGGATTGGAGCAGGAAAAGCTTTGTATACAGCCGTGTTAAAATATGCACACGAGCAAGGCTGTAAACGTGTTTCTTGGGAAGTGTTAGATTGGAACAAGAGTGCTATAAAATTTTATGAAAGTACAGGCGCTAATATTTTAGATGGCTGGCAAGTTGTACAAATGAATGAAAGAAAATTACAAGAATTTGTGAAGAATAACTAAATAATGAGAATATTTAAGTTTGGAGGAGCTTCTGTAAAAGATCCGGAAGCTGTGAAAAATGTTGCCAGAGTTTTGCAACATGAGGGTACAGAAAATACTTTAGTAGTCATATCAGCAATGGGAAAAATGACTAACGCTTTTGAGGTGCTGATTGATGCTTACTATAATAAAAAGAACAATTTAAACGAGGCGTTAACTTTTATACAAGATTTCCATTTTACAATGCTTCAAGGGTTATTTTCTACAGAAAGTCATGAAGTATATTCAAAAGTAAATTCGCTTTTTGGAGAATTAAGTGGGTTCATGATTCGTAATGAGTCTCGTAACTATAACTATGTGTACGATCAAATGGTAGGTTATGGAGAACTTTTGTCTACTATCATTGTAAGTGAATATTTACAAGAAATAGGAATACAAAATACATGGTTAGATGTTAGAGAGTTTATTAAAACAGATACTGATTACCGTGATGCTAAAATAAATTGGGAGCTTACTGAACAAATAATTCAAGAAAAAGTTAACACTACTCAATTAAATATTACTCAAGGTTTTTTAGGAAGTCATGAGCAGCAAACTACTACGTTAGGAAGAGAAGGGTCAGATTATACTGCAGGAATTTTTGCGTACTGTTTAAACGCAACAAGTGTAACTATATGGAAAGATGTTGAGGGAGTTTTAAATGCAGACCCAAGAGTGTTTTCTGAAACACAACTGTTAGAAGAAATTTCGTATGCTGAAGCTATTGAAATGGCTTTTTATGGAGCGTCGGTAATACATCCTAAAACCATACAACCTTTAGAGAAAAAAAGCATCCCTCTTTTTGTTCGTTCATTTGACGATTTAACTAAAAAAGGAACAAAAGTAACGAAAGGAGTATTGCTTAAGCCATTAACCTCATGTTTTATTGTAAAGAAAAATCAGATTTTAATTTCTATTTCTGCTAAAGATTTTTCTTTTATGGTAGAAGATAATATTAGTCATGTATTCCGAAAATTACACGATTACCAATTAAAAGTAAATCTGATTCAAAATTCAGCATTAAGCTTTTCTGTTTGTGTTGATGACAAGTTTAACAATTTTGAAGCGTTTTATGCTAAGTTACAGGAAATGTATGTGATTAAGTCATATAAGGAGGTAACTTTATATACAATTCGACATTTTAATGATGAAGCTATAGACTCGATAAGAAAGAGAGGTAAATCAATTATTCGTCAGATAAATACCGAAACGGCTCAATTAGTCATCCAAGAAAACATGCATAGCTAATAATTTTGCGTTATATTTGCAGTTACGTCTAACTGTATCTAAATATGGGATTAGTAACACCTAAAGAAGTCGCAAAAGCAATTGGAGTTGATAAATTTGGAGTTTTCGGAGTATTTTCGGGATGGTTGTTAATGAAGATTTTGCGAATTTCTAAAGCTAATGAAGTTTACAATAAACATAAACATAAAAAGGATTTACCCTTTCTTAATGGCTTGTTAGAAGAATTTCAAATAGAATTTGAAATTCCTGAAGAAGATTTAAAAAGAATTCCGAAAGAAGGGCCTTTTATTACGATATCAAATCATCCGTTAGGAGGAATTGATGGTATCTTATTACTTAAATTATTAGTAGAACATAGACCTGATTATAAAATCATTGCTAATTTTTTACTGCATAGAATTGAGCCCTTAAAACCTTATGTAATGCCTGTTAATCCTTTTGAAAATCATAAGGATGCTAAATCTAGTGTAACCGGTATAAAAAATGCCTTATTGCATTTACGAGAAGGGAAACCTTTAGGGATTTTTCCTGCAGGTGAGGTATCAACTTATCGAGATGGTAAGTTAATGGTCGATAAAGAATGGGAAGAAGGAGCGGTTCGTTTAATTAAAAAAGCAAAAGTACCGGTAATTCCTATTTATTTCCATGCTAAAAACAGTAAGCTGTTTTATATTTTATCTAAAATTAGTGATACGTTACGTACTGCTAAATTACCTTCAGAACTTTTATCTCAAAAGAATAGAGTTATTAAGGTAAGAATTGGTAAACCTATTTCTGTAAAAGATCAGGATTCATATGCTGAAATACCTGATTTTTACCAGTTTTTACGTAGAAAAACGTATATGTTGGCCAATCCTTTTGAAAAAGCACCACAAAAGATTTTATCGTCACAAAACTTAAAAATACCTAAAAAAGCTAAAAAGATAACATCTCAAAAAACACCTGATTTATTTGTAAAAGAGGTAGAAAAATTGAGAGAATCAGATGCTCGTTTGCTGAAAAGTAAAAATTATGAGGTGTTTTTTGCAAGTGCAAAGCAAATTCCTAATCTACTACATGAAATAGGAAGATTGCGAGAAATTACGTTTAGAGAAGTTGGAGAAGGAACAAATAAATCGTTAGATCTTGACAAATATGATAAATACTATTACCACATGTTTTTGTGGGACAGTGATATCAATAGTTTAGTAGGAGCCTACAGAATGGGGCTAGGAAAGGAGATTTATAAGCGCTACGGAATTAACGGATTTTATATTCAAACACTGTTTAGAATTGAGCCTGAGTTACACCCAATGATGGAAGCTTCTATTGAAATGGGTAGAGCATTTATTATAAAAGAATACCAACAAAAACCGATGCCTCTTTTCCTTCTTTGGAAAGGAATTGTTCATGTAACTTTACGTTATCCTGAGCATAAATATTTAATTGGAGGGGTAAGTATTAGTAATCAGTTTTCTGAATTCTCTAAATCATTAATGATTGAGTTTATGAAATCTCATTATTACGATCCATACATAGCTCAGTATATTCACCCTAAGAAAGAATTTAAGGTAAAGTTAAAGGATATCGATAAAGATTTTGTGTTTGATGAAACAGAGGCCGATTTACAGAAATTCGATAAAATTATTGATGAAATTGAACCGGGAGCTTTAAGAATTCCTGTGTTAATTAAAAAGTATGTAAAACAAAATGCGCGTTTAGTGGCTTTTAATGTTGATCCTAAGTTTAATAATGCAGTTGACGGGTTGATGTACATAAAAATTATAGATTTACCGGAAAGTACTGTAAAACCGGTAATGGAAGAGTTTCAAGCTGAATTAGAAAGAAGAGCAACAGAGGCGGCCAATCTTGGGATGCAATAGATATTGAGTAAAAACTAAAGTTTTAATTCAGTTAACTATAATAGTCATAAAAAAAGTCTCCGGTTTTAAACCGGAGACTTTTTCTTTTTTCTACGAAATTGTATTACGCTTTTTTAGCACAACACTCTTTTTTGCAATCCGGAGCGCAAGCTGTTTTATCGCCATCTTTTTGAGTGCAACATTCTTTTTTACATTCTTCCGAACATGTTTTTTTGTCAGCATTATTACAACATTCTTTTTTACAGTTGTCTCCACAAGACATTTTTTGAGTTGTAATTTCTGAAGTTTTGTAAGTATTACCGTCAGCAATACCGTCAATAAAGGCAATTAAGTCCTCTTTATTTGTTTTGTTAGCATCATATTTAACTACGGCAGTACTATCATTAAAAATAACTTTAGCTTCTAATACACCTTCTTTTTTAGAAAGTTTAGATGCTATTGTTTTAGCACAACCAATTTCGCAGGTCATCCCAGAAATAGCAAAACTAGCCTCTTCTATTTTTTCAGCTACTTGTTCTTTTGAAGCTTCAACTTCTTTTTTAGGTTCATTTTTACAACTGATAGCTAAAAAACTTATGAAAGTTATTAAAAATATGATTTTTTGAAATTTCATCACTTTTATTTATTGGGTTATACTGCAAATTTATCAATAAATTCAATTTTATGAATAGAAATAATCGACTTTTGTATCTAAAACAAGTTGGTAATGAATAAGCAACAACAAAAATGGCTGTATTTAGTAGTGCTTTCTCTTGTTTGGGGAAGTTCTTTTATTTTAATGAAAAAGGCCTTAATAGGTTTAACACCAATTCAATTAGGGGCTTTTAGAGTAATAATTACAGCGTTATTTTTACTGTTAATTGGTTTTAAAAAATTAAAAAACATACAAAAAAAGCATTGGAAGTGGGTGTTGCTAAGTGCTTTGTTAGGTACATTTTTTCCTGCTTTTTTATATGCCTTTGCTATTAAAGGAATTGATAGTTCTATTGCTTCAATATTAAATTCAATTACTCCTTTTAATGCACTTTGGATTGGTGCCGCATTTTTTAGTTTTTCGTTTAAAAAAAGTCAGTTAATAGGAATATTAATAGGCTTAGTTGGTACGGTAACTTTAATTATGCAAGGAGCAGATTTAAATCCTGATCAAAATTATTGGTATGCATTATTGCCAATTTTATCATCTATAGGGTATGCTTTTAATGTAAATATTATAAAGAAGTATTTACAAGATTTAGATGCACTGGCAATTACAACAGGAAATTTTATATTAATTATTGTTCCGGCTATTTTAGTATTGGTTTTTACAGACTTTTTTACAGAGTTTCAATTGAATTCAGAAACCAAATCAGCTTTAGGGTACATATTTGTTTTAGCAATTCTTGGAACCGGAGTAGCTAAAATATTGTTTAATAAATTAATTCAAATTTCATCTCCTGTTTTTTCAACTTCTGTTACTTATTTAATTCCTATAGTGGCAGTCATGTGGGGAATAGTTGATGGAGAGAAATTAAGTTTAATACAGTTATTAGCAGGAATTATTATTTTAATAGGTGTATACTTAGTTAATAAGAAAAAATAAGAGCTTAAACTAACACAGTTTAAGCTCTTAACTTTTATAGGTTGAGAATAATTAATTATTGAAAATCGGCATCAGAAACCCCTTCGTTAATTTTTATTTCTTTAGTAATAAACTCAATTTTCATAGGTCCCATTGCTCGGGTTGTTTTATGAGGAAATTTAACTCCGTTTACTTCTTTATAATCTGAGAACGTAACCGGAATTTTTATTTCACCTTGAGGTCCTTTTGCTGTTTTTTCTTCTTTTACCTTTAATCCGGTTTTAACATCATAAAAGATTTCACTTTTATCGACTTTAATTACATATGCATTGTTACCGTCAATAAGTTCAATTCTGTCTAATTTTCCTTTTTTATAAGCCTCATCGGGGAAAGGAGTAGATGAATTTTTAGCTTCTTCTAATTCTTCTCCTGATAATTCTTTTTTCTGACCTCTTCCTTCTTGATATCCTTTAGTACCGTCAAAGACAGATTTTTGCATAACATTTCCCATTACAGATACAGTTGAAGCCTGTTTGTTAGGTTTCGCTACTTTCATTACTAAGCTTACAGGAGTTCCTTGAATGCTTGCCTCAGAATTAATTGCTAAAGATTTTATGGCATTTACTTTATCAGCACCTCCAATTGCTTTATAGTAATTGTTAATAACAGCCTCAGCAGTTACTCCCTCAGGAATAGGTAAGCTCATTTCAGGTTTAGACGTCGGATTACCATTTACATCAAAGTAATTGATTTTATAATCAGCTGTTTTTTCTAAGTTCTTTAAAACTTCAATGCCTTTACCGGTTATTACAATTCTGGCTTTATCACCTTTAAAATATTTTATGGCAGCATTTTGTATGTCATTTAATGTAACTGCATTTATATTTTTTAAATAATTTTTATAGTAATCTTCAGGTAAATTATTCGTTAAAATATTTAAAGCATAAGAAGCAATAGTGTTTGGGTTTTCCACATTTCTTACAAAACTACCAATGTATTTAGCCTTTGCTATTTCTAATTCTTCCTGAGTTGCTTTTTGATAACGAATTTTGTTGATTTCTTTCATTGCTTCAACCATAGCACTATCAGTTACAGCGTTTCGTACAGAAGCAGAAGCTTTAAAACGAGAAACATATCTGCTAGCACCAATACCTGAATAAGAACCATAAGTATAACCTTTATCTTCACGTAAGTTTTTATATAACCTACCGGTACCACCACCACCTAAAATTTGATTAGCTAATAAAGCAGCATAGTAATCTTTATCACCCATTTTTAAATCTACACTATTAATAATTGATAATTCAGATTGTACTGCATTGGGCATATTAATAAAGTCTATTTCAGTAGTTTCAGGGTTTTTTACTTCCGGTAATGTTTGTGCAACAATATTTCCTTTTTCCCAAGCTCCGAATAACGTTTCAATTTGAGGTTTTATTTTGTCAAATTCAACATCACCAACAATTACTAAATAAGCATTGTTAGGTTTGTAGCTTTTATTGTATAAATCTTTTACGTCTTGTAACGTGATATTTTTTAACGTTTCTTCAGAAGTAAACTCTCCAAAAGGATGATTCTTACCATAGGTTAATACTCCTTCAACTCTTCCGGCAATGGCAGACACGCTATTTTTGCTAGATTTAATTCCATCTAGAGCCTGTTTCATTTGTTTGTCAAATTCTTCCTGAGAAAAAACAGGATTAAAAGCAGCATCGGTCATTAATTTTAAAACTTTAGGAAAGTATTTAGCTAATGAACTAGCTCTTGCACCTTCATCCCAGAAAGATACATTGGCTCCTAAAAAATCAACCTCTTCATCAAATTTTTCTTTTGGAGTATTTGTAGATCCTGTTCCTAACATTCCGCTTAATAAATTTTCAACTCCTTTTTTATTTCCGTAAGAAACAGGAGGATTGTCAATTGTTAAGGTAGCAGAAACTCTAGGTAATTTATGATTTTCAACAACTAAAACTTGTAATCCGTTATTTAGTTTGAATTTTTTAGGAGTACCAATATTAATTTTTGGTGCAGGTCCCGGTTTTGGTTGTTGAGTTCTATCAATCTGCGCTGAAACAGTTAATGATAGAAATAATATAGTAACGATAGATAATATTTTCGTTTTCATTAAAATTCAGTTTAGATGATTATTTCTTTTTTGGTAAATACTCAATTACTACACGACGGTTTTTTGCTAAATACTTTTTAGCAACCTCTCTGATTTCTTCTTTGGTAATAGAGTTAATAACGTCTAATTCTTTGTTAATTTGGTTGGTATTACCTACTAACATATAATTTCTTGCTAATGTGTTAGCAATGCCTTCAACATTAGAGTTTGAAGCAACAAAATTGTTTTCAAATTTATTACGAACCTTTTGTAAATCTCTGTCAGAGATTAACTCTGTTTGTAATTTATAAATCTCCTCATCCATTTCTTTAATTAAATCATCTAAAGGAGTATCACCTGACGGTAACGCAGCAATAACATAAACGCTATAGTCTTCTAAGTTTCTGGCAAATGAGATAACCTGAAAGGCTTTCTTTTTATCATCAACTAACTTTTTGTACAATCTAGAACTTTTTCCATTACTTAAAATTGTAGAAATTACATCAAGTACTTTAGAATCTCTTTCTTTCATAGAAGGAGTTTTGTGAGCTAATATAATGGCTGGTATCTGAATGTTTGCATCGTATTCTTTAACTCTTTTTTCTTGAGTTCTTTCCGGTTCAACAACTTGTTCACGTTTAGGAAGTGTACGAGCAGGAATTGGTTCAAAATACTCTTTAATTAATTTTTTAGTATTCTTAACATCAATATCACCGGCAACTACAAGAACAGCATTATTTGGCATATACCATTTATTATAAAAAGCTTTAAATTCTTCTAATTTAGCAGCATCTAAATCTTTTATATACCCAATCATTGGTCTACCATAATTATGTTTGTCAAAAATATGATTGTAAACATCACCGTAAATAATTTTTCCATAAGGAGCATTGTCCATACGTTGACGTTTTTCCTCTTTTACAACCTCATTCTGAGTATCAACGGCCTTTTGGTCAATAATCGGGTGCATTAATCTTTCCGATTCCATCCATAAACCTAATTCTAAATTGTTAGAAGGAAAAGTTTCATAATAATAAGTTCTGTCCCAGTTTGTATTAGCATTACCGGTACCTCCATTGGCTGCTTCTATTTTATTCCACTCACCACGTTTTATATTTTCTGTTCCGGTGAATAGTAAGTGCTCATAAAAATGCGCCATACCTGTTTTGCCATCTACTTCATCCTTAGATCCTACATGATACATAACACCAATAGTTACTACAGGAGCAGAGTTGTCTTGATGTAAAATAACATGCATTCCGTTCTTTAAATTATACTCTTCAAAACCAACTTTCTGAGCGCTTGCAGAAAGAGCAAGAGCTACTGTTGCGGTAAGAGTCAAAATATTTTTTTTCATTGACTGCTATTTTATAGTTTGTTTTTAATATCCGGTTAATATGACGTGGTGGGAGGTGTTGTGTTACAAAATAAAGACTATTATTTTTTGAAAAGAGAAAAATAAACAATTAATGCTTTAATTTTCTGTTAAGTAGGTGGTTTCGTAAATAAAAATATGTATATTTGCACCCGCAATTTCTTTAAGAACTTGCAAACCAAAGTATAAACGCAAAATTTAAAGTATGTACGCAATCGTAGAGATAGCAGGGCAACAATTTAAAGTAGCAAAAGACCAAAAAGTTTACGTACACCGTTTACAAGAAGCTGAAGGTTCAAAAGTAACTTTTGACAAAGTAATGCTTATTGAAGATAAAGGTAACGTAACTATTGGCGCCCCAGCTATAGAAGGTGCAGGTGTTACTGCAACAGTATTAGGTCACTTAAAAGGTGATAAAGTAATCGTTTTCAAGAAAAAAAGAAGAAAAGGTTACAAGAAGAAAAACGGTCACAGACAATACTTAACTGAAATTCAAATTGAAAGTATTGCTGGATCAGGTGTTCAAGCAGCTCCTAAAAAAGAAACTAAAAAAGCAGCTCCTAAAGCTTCTGCAAAAGGAGATGATTTAAAGAAAATTGAAGGAATTGGTCCTAAAATTGCTGAAACATTAGTAGCAGCTGGAATTTCTACTTTTGCTGAATTAGCAAAAACTGATGCCGCTAAAATTGCTGAGATTATTGCTGATGTTCGTGGAAACCACGTTACAGATACTTGGCCAAAGCAAGCTTCTTTAGCTGCTGAAGGAAAGTGGGATGAATTAAAAGAATTACAAGATAAGTTAGACGGAGGCGTTGAAAAATAAATCCGTATAAGTTTAACCTAAAAAAAACTGAAATAAGATGGCTCATAAGAAAGGTGTCGGTAGTTCGAAGAACGGTCGTGAATCGGAATCGAAACGTTTAGGTGTAAAAATCTTTGGAGGACAAGCAGCTATTGCTGGTAACATTATTGTTCGTCAAAGAGGAACTCAACACAACCCTGGAGAAAATGTATATATGGGAAAAGACCATACATTACATGCTAAAGTTGACGGTGTTGTAAAGTTTGAGAAGAAGAGAGATAATAAGTCTTATGTTTCTGTAGTGCCGTTTGAAGCATAAGAAACATTGATTTTATATGAATTTAAAAAGCTGTCTTGTACAAGACAGCTTTTTTGTTGTATTATATATACTATTACTGTGTAGTATATAAAAAGAAAAAGCACTACAATTGTAGTGCTTTTTCATTTAATTATCATTATTGATTAATCCCCCAATTATCAAAATGATTCCCCTTGTATATTACACTACAAATATGAAGCTAAAAAATAATTTTATAAAAGCTTAATGTATAATTTGCATAACTTGATGTGTAAATGGTATTTTAAATATTATAGTAGGTTTAAATGGAGATGTTTTTGAATGAAAATCAAAACGTTTCGATTTTATTTTTAACTTTTTATAGGTTACATTTGATACAAAATGCATAGTATGTTAAAAGCTGTTATTGTAGATGATGAACCTAAAGCCATTCAAGGTCTTACTTGGGAGTTATCTAATTTTAGCGATGATTTGGAGGTAGTAGAAACCTTTACAGAAGCAGAAAAAGCAATAGAGTATCTTAACTCACATTCACTTGACTGTTTGTTTCTAGATATTGAAATGCCAACTATGGATGGATTTCAGTTATTAGAAAAGCTTGATAAAAAAGATTTTGCAGTTGTTATAACCACAGCGTATAACGAATATGCAATTAAAGCCCTAAAAAATCAGGCTATCGATTATTTGTTAAAGCCTATTGATTCTGATGATTTGGAAGAAACTTTAAACCGAATAAAAGCATACCATTCAAAAACCAATAATTCAAATAAGTTTGCCCAAATACTATCGAGTTTTAATAAGCGATTTAATCGACGAAAAATTACATTTAACACAGATGGTAAACTTATCTTTTTAGAAGAATCTGAAATCTTATTTGTTGAGTCTGACGGAAATTACAGCTCAATTTACACTACGAATAACAAAAAAATAGTGATTACTAAAAAACTTAAAGAGGTTAACGCCTTATTACCCGAAGATCATTTTTTTCGAATTCATAATTCATACATTATTAATTTGAATAAAATAAAAGAGTTTTTAAAATCAGATGGTTATGTAGTTTTAGAAAATAATCATAAAATACCCGTATCAAGACAGAAAAAATCTGACTTTTTAGATAAATTTTAAAGTTTAATGAAAAAGTATCTTCCCTTAATTGTTCTTCTAATTGGTATTGATTTTTGTGTGTACTCTCAAAAAAAATCGGTTAAAAATGATAGTATTATAACTGCTTTTTTTCAGAAAAAATTTACTGATTACTTTGAGGTTCAAAGCTATTTTAGCAATCTTAGATTTAATAAAGCTGAAATAGACAAGTTACTTGACGAAAGTTTGAGTGCCAATAATGCTTATGGTGAAATATATGCTTATAACTTGCTTGGGAGAGATTATAGAAACAAAACGTTGTATAAAGAGTCTATTGAAAATCATGTAAAAGCCTTAGAATTATCCAGACATATTAAAGAAGTACCCGCAGAAATTATCACATTAAATATGATTGGAGTGGTGTATAGAAGGCAAGACAAAATAAGAAGTGCTTTAAACTACCATCAATATGCCTTAGAACTGGCTAGTCGATTTGATCCTCCTTCATCAGATATAAAGAAAAGTAAAAGTATTTCTGAAAATAGTATAGGTAATATATATCTGGCTCTTAGACAATACAAATTGGCTCTTGAAAAGTTTGAAAAAGCAATGGAAACTCAGTATGAGTTAAATGATAAAAGAGGATTGGCTATTAATCATCAAAATATAGGATTTGCCTTTCAAAATTTGGGAGATATTGATAATGCTCTTGAACATTACTATAAATCACTTCAGTATAATAATGAAATAAAATCTACCTTAGGAAAGGTTATTTGCCATAACAGTATCAGTAATATTTTGATATTAAAAGGAGAATATGAAAAAGCCCTCGAAACGATTATTGAGGTTAAAGAGTTAGCGAATGAAATAGGAAACAATTACTATATATCAGATGTGTATAATACCCTAGGTTATTGCCAGATAAAAATGGGTAATTTAGAAGAAGCTGAGCAAAATATTACCAAAGCTTTAGATACCGGTTTAAAATATGGAATACCTGCAAATATAAATGCATCGTATGAATACTTGTCAGAAATATATAAGGTAAAAGAAGACTATAAAAAAGCATATGAATATTATAAAAAAGCTATAGAAGGGAGCAAAAAAACGTTTAATGATAGAAATGTTTTATATGTAAACAACCTGATTAATAAATACGATAATGAGGTTAAGAATAATCAGATAAAAAGTTTAGCTAAAGAAAATGAAATAACAAGACTTAAACTAACCCGTAACAGGAATGTTTTAATTATTGCTTTGGTTTCTATAGCGCTTTTTGGTGTTTTATTATATGCTATATACGGACAAAGATTGTTAAGTAATGATAAGAAAATATTAATGTTAGAACAAGAGGCACTGCAAAGTCAAATGAATCCTCACTTTGTATTTAATGCTTTAAATTCAATTAAATTATACATTATTAATAACGAGCAAAAAAATGCTGTTTATTACTTAAATAAATTCTCAAAACTTATTAGAAGTATCTTAGAATCTTCTAAAACAAAGGAAATTAGTTTACATGAAGAATTGAAAACAATGAATTTGTATATGAGTATTGAGAATATTCGATTTTCAAATGAAATAGATTATGTAGAAAAAATTGATGAAGCAATTAATTTAGAAAAAGTAAAAGTACCGCCTTTAATACTGCAACCGTTTTTAGAGAATGCTATTTGGCACGGATTATCATCAAAAAAAGGAGAGAAAAAAGTGGTGTTAACCGTCTCAAAAATCTCAGATGAATACATTCAAATTGATATTGAAGATAATGGTATTGGTAGAGAAGAAGCTTTAAAAATTAAAACAAGTAAATCATTAAAAAGAAAATCAATAGGTATTGAGTTAACTAAACAAAGGTTGAGAAATTTTACTAATGAATTTCAAAATAACTACTCATTAGTATATACCGATCTGATTGATAAAAACGATAATCCGGCGGGAACAAGAGTCTCTTTAAAAATGCCTTTATATTAAAAATCAAAAGAAAGTTGTACCCAAACAGGTTCTTTTTTTTCGGTATCTAAATTACTGAAAGAAATACCCAATAATCTTACAGATTCTCTTAAACTATCTTGATATAGTAATTCTTTAATCAAAGGCATAAAATCTTTTTTTAAGTAAATATAGTCTGTTACGGTTTTACTTCTGGTTTGCTGAGTAAAATCACTATACTTAATTTTTAAGGTAAGCGTTTTTCCTTTTGTTTTTGAAGTAAGCATTCTTTGCTCTAACTCGTTGGCAATACTATCTAAACGCTCTAACATATAAATTTCCGAAGAAATATTATCACTAAAAGTTCTTTCTGCTGCTATTGATTTTCTGGCTCTGTCCGGCTTAACCTTGCTATTTTGAATACCTCTTACAATGTTATAATAATGTAATCCTGATTTTCCAAATAAAGTTGTAAGTTCATCTAAGGTTTTTTGTTTTAAATCCAGTCCTGTGAAAATTCCAAGATTGTACATTTTGGCAGCAGTAACCTTACCTATGCCGTAAAATTTATGTATAGATAGTTTTTCTAGAAATTCTATAACTTCATCAGGTTTAATTGTTTTCTGACCATTAGGTTTGTTAATATCAGAAGCTACTTTGGCTAAAAATTTATTAATAGAAATACCGGCAGAGGCACGTAAGCCTATTTCATCCCATATGCGTTGACGAATTTCTTGCGCTATTAAACTGGCAGACGGATTTCCTTTCTTATTATCTGTAACGTCTAAATAGGCTTCATCTAAAGAAAGGGGTTCTACTAAATCAGTGTAATCATAAAATATAGCTCTGATTTTCTTAGAAATCTCTTTATACCTTCCAAAACGAGGTTTTACAAAAATTAAATGAGGACATTTTTGTTTGGCTAAAACGCCACTCATAGCCGATTTTACGCCAAATTTTCTGGCTTCATAGCTGGCGGCAGAAACGACACCTCTAATTTCATTACCACCAACAGCAACCGGTTTACCCTGTAATTCAGGATTGTCAAGTTGCTCAACAGATGCATAAAAAGCATCCATATCTACATGAATAATTTTTCTATGCGGAGGTTGGAGTTCCATACAGTAAAAATAAAAAAACTCCCGAAGATAATTTTTCGGGAGTTTGCTTTTTATGTTTTTAAAACTAGAAGAATTTTCTAAATATATCGTTTCCGTTGGCAAAAAGAAGTAAGGCAAGTAATAAAATAAACCCGGTAATTTGAGCATATTCTAAAAACTTATCACTTGGTTTTTTACCGGTTATCATTTCCCATAAAGTAAACACTACATGTCCACCATCTAAAGCAGGAATAGGTAGTAAATTCATAAAACCTAACATAATAGAAAGAAAAGCAGTAATATTCCAGAAAGCGTACCAACTCCATTCTGAAGGAAAAATACTACCAATAGAAATAAAACCTCCTAAACCTTTATAAGCACCGGTACTAGGATTTACTATTTTTTTAAGCTGTTTTACGTAGTTGGCTAAAGTAGTCCATGCCTTTTTAGTTCCTGCAGGAATAGCTTCTGTAAACGAATACGACTTACTGGCTAATTGGTAGTACCCTAATTTTTCTAAATCAGGTAAAGATAAACTACCCAAAGCAACTCCTAAGGTAGCCTTGTCAGTTACACTAACCGGTACAGTTACCTTATTGCTTTCACGATTTACAATAACATCAATTTTTTGTCCTTTATATTTTTCTAACAACTCTTTAGCCTGATCAAAATAGGTAACAGGCTCACCATTAATAGCAATTATAATATCTTTTGGCTGTAAACCACTGTTAAGGTTAGGCGAATCTTTAGAAACTTCTGCAATAACAAAAGGATATCTTGGAGTAATAAAGCTACCTGCGTTTTTGTCTCTATCAACTAATTTTGAAATAAAATCTGTAGGAATTTCTTTTTGAATAGTTTCACCATTTCTATTAATAGTGTATGTATTTCCGTTAATAAACTCAATAGGAAGTTCACCAAACCTCTCTATTTTTTTACCGTCAATGCTTACAATTTTATCTCCGGTTTGCAAGCCTAAATTGGTAGCAAGTTCATCCTGAACCCAAATACCATCTTTTACATTATCATTAGGTAAAAACTTTTCACCATAGGCCCATAATAAACAAATGTAAATTAAGATACCTAAAATAAAGTTTACGGTAACCCCTCCTAACATAATAATTAATCGTTGCCAAGCCGGTTTAGATCTGAATTCCCAAGGTTTTGGTTCTTCTTTCATTTGATCGGTATCCATACTTTCATCAATCATTCCGGAAATTTTAACATATCCACCTAACGGAATCCAACCAATACCATATACCGTTTCTCCTATTTTCTTTTTAAATAATGAAAACTTATAATCAAAAAATAAATAAAATTTTTCTACTCTGGTCTTGAATAGTTTGGCAGGGATGAAATGCCCTAATTCATGCAGAACAATTAATAATGATAAACTTAAAATAAATTGTGATGCTTTTATAAAAATTTCCATAAATGGGGTGTTTCTAAAATTTAAAATCTGACAAATGTACGTTTTTAAAAAGAGTTCTAAAAGTTTGTTGTGCGTGAGAACTTTTGTTTTAACAAACTTTTTAAATTAAGCGTGTAATATAGCTGTATTTCATCGTATTTTTGCATAAAATTTTATAAGAATGGATTTAAAATTCTTTAAAAAGTCAAAAAGTACCTTTATTTTTTTTCTTGTTTTTACGGCAGTAGGCATACCGGTATTTTATCATTTGGTAAAAGTAGAAGATAAATTACCTATTTATAGCCCGGCAGATGTAAACCCTAAACTGGTTGATGCATCGGTAAGAAATAAAACTAAAAATCATACAGTAGCAGATTTTACTTTGATTAATCAAAATGGTGATACCATTACACAAAAAGATTATGAACATAAAATTTATGTAGCTGATTTCTTTTTTACACGCTGTCAAACCATTTGTATACTTATGGCAAGTAATATGACGGAGTTACAAGAGCATTTTAAAAATGATGAGGATGTTATGTTTTTATCACATTCAGTAACCCCGGTAATGGATAGTATTCCGGTACTTAAAGAATATGCAGAAAGAAAAGGAGTTGTTGATGGTAAATGGAATGTAACTACCGGAGACAAAAAGCATATTTATGAGTTGGCACGTAAAAGTTATTTTGCAGTTTTAGATGAAGGAAATGGTGACGAGAATGATTTTATTCATACAGAAAACTTCGTATTAGTGGATAAAGAACGACGTATCAGAGGGATTTATGATGGAACTAAGAAAGAAGAAATGCAAAAAATTATTAATGATATAGCCTTGCTAAAAGAAGAGTATACAAAGTAATTTTAAACAATTCAGACCGCCTTATTTTACTGGGTTTAAGTAATAGATAAAAAAGATGCTTATGTTTTAATTAAAACATAAGCATCTTTTTTTTAAATAATTTGATATACTATAAAACCAGCTATTTCTTATTGCCCTCCTCATCAAAATTTTTTGAAATTTCTTGCTCTGTTTTTATGACAGACACGGCTAAAGAAAGTAACATAATAGCCATCGGTTGCCAGCTTATTTTTTTTGATATAAAGACTAAAATTAAAGCTGCTACTAAAGATATAGCAGAATAAATAATAAATTGTTTAGTAAAAAAACGGTTGGCAAAATGCCAAATAGTTTCATTTTTCATGGTTTTTGGAGTACGGTATCCGTAAATTGAATTTATTTTCTTAGGAGGAAAAAAATAAAAAATAATACTGAATATAAAGAGTAAACCATTGATAGATAATACGTAGTAATACGAATTCATGCTTTAGTTTTTTATAGATGAAATAATATCTTTCAAAAATACATTAATATCCGCATTTTTAGTCAGTCCCATTCTAACAATAACCATTTCCTGATCAGGTAAAATAAAAACATTTTGTCCTTGATAACCGTTAAAAGAAAACATGTTTTTGGGTACATCAGGATAACGATTACCTGCATTTAACCATATTTGAGCTCCGTACCAATCATCAGAAGTAGGTGTAGGCGTGGTAGCATAATCTACCCAGTCACTGTCAAAAATAGAGGTGCCGTTCCAATCTCCGTTATGTAAGTATAAAAGCCCTAATTTAGCCCAATCTCTCGGCGTAGCCCAAGCATAAGAAGATCCTATATAATTACCACTCATATCAGCTTCAATAACCATAGAGTTCATGCCAATTTTATCAATTAAAGCACTATACCAAAAATCCAAATATTCTTGATGCGTAGTAAATTGTTTACGTAAAATACCAGATAGTAAATTAGTGGTTCCTGATGAATAATTCCAGGTTTCATTAGGCTTACCTACTAAAGGTTTGTTAATTTGAGTAGCCGTAACATCCTTTTCTAAAAACAACATCTTAGTTACATCAGAAATTGTATTATAATCCTCATCCCACTCTAATCCGGAATTCATTTGCAATAAATTATGAATCGTAATATTCTTACGGTCATCATTTTGCCAAGCCTCTATAGGAGCTTTATCATATACATTTATTTTTCCTTTACATTGTAAAATACCAACTAAAGTACCGGTAATACTTTTAGTCATAGACCAGCCCAACAATTTAGAATCTTTTGTAAAACCGGAATCATATTTTTCAGCTATAATATGGTCTTTATATAAGACTACAACAGCTCTGGTTTTATTAACACTGTTAAAAATTGAATTAACGGCAGTATTTAATTGATTGTAATTAATAGAGTTGAAAACAGTATCTTTTTGAGGTGCATTTCCGTACGGATAGGGGGTTGTCATATCCGGTTGTGCTCTGTGAGGAACCAAAAAAGGTTTTGAAGTATCAAAATCATCCGTAATTAAAACACAACCCAAACCATCTCTGTAAATAGCTTTTCTGGTTAGTAAACCAAAAGCAGAACCTGTTGCCGATTTTTCTTCGCGGTTAATCTTATCAGAAGTTAAATTAATAGGAGAAAAATTATTATCGGTACTATCTGTAAAAGCTAATGTTCTACCGGCTAAGTATACAGAAGAAGCCATGTTTTTAGCAGAGTACCCTGCCAAGATGTTTAATTTAGGATAGTTGTAATAAAAAGCAATGGCTAAAATAATTAAAATAACCAAGAGACTTCTTTTTAATAATTTCATTGTCAACGTTTTTAGCAAATGTAATAATTTAATTGATTGTTCTCATTTTTAAAATGCAAGCCTTACCTTTGTTTTAAATTAGTGAGTATATGTTTAACATAGAAAAAATTCGAGCAGATTTTCCGATTCTTAACAGAAAAGTTAACGGGAAACCTTTAGTATATTTTGACAACGGAGCAACTTCTCAAACCCCTCAGGTAGTTATTGATGCTATTGTTGATTACTATTCAAATTATAACGCAAATATTCACAGAGGAGTACATACGTTAAGTCAAGAAGCAACAGATAAATATGAAGAAGCCCGAATTAAAGTACAAAAGCACTTTAATGCAAAACATTCATATGAAATTATATTAACAGCCGGAACCACACACAGTATTAATATCGTAGCTTCAGGCTATGCCTCTTTATTAAAAGAAGGAGATGAGGTTATTGTATCAGCATTAGAACACCATTCTAATATTGTGCCTTGGCAAATGTTATGTGAAAAAACAGGAGCAGTATTAAAAGTAATTCCTATGGATGAAGATGGTGCTTTGCGAATGGATGTTTATCACGAGTTATTGAATGCGAATACTAAACTAGTTTTTTGTAATCATGTATCTAACGCATTAGGTACTATTAATCCTATAAAAGAAATTATACATGCAGCACATAAGTTTGGTGCTTATGTTTTAATTGACGGAGCACAGGCCTGTCCTCATATAAAACCGGATGTGCAAGAATTAGATGTTGACTTTTATGTAGCTTCTGCTCATAAAATGTGCGGACCAACCGGTGTTGGAGTGTTGTATGGCAAAGAAGAATTGCTAAACCTATTGCCACCATACCAAGGAGGTGGAGAAATGATAGAAACAGTAACTTTTGAAAAAACTACCTATGCTGGACTTCCTCATAAATTTGAAGCAGGTACACCAAATATTTGTGGAGGAATAGCTTTTGGAGTGGCTATAGACTATATGAATGCCATTGGGTTTGATGCCATAGCTAAGCAAGAAAATGAATTATTAGTATACGGAACACAAGAGCTTGAAAAAATAGAAGGCTTAAAAATTTACGGAACCACCCATAAAACCTCAGTTATTTCTTTCAACTTAGAAGGAATACATCCGTATGATGTAGGTACAATATTAGACAAACTTGGAGTAGCGGTAAGAACAGGACATCACTGTGCACAACCCATTATGAATTTTTTCTGTATTCCGGGTACCGTAAGAGCATCATTTGCTTTTTATAATACAAAAGAAGAAATAGACATCTTAGTAAATGCGGTTAAAAAAGCCAAAATGATGTTAAGTTAAGTAAGAAGTAAATAAAGAATAATAAAAAAGCATTGGTTAACCAATGCTTTTTTATTGATTAATATTTTTTAGTGGTTAATCTCTCGATAAAAAGATTTGAATTACATACCAAAACAATAACATTAAAGAAGCAAATAAGCCTAAAGCAGCCGGAATGTAATCATCTGTTGAAAACTTATGTACTAAATTAGATGTTTGGTATAAAATAGAACCTCCTGCAAGTACACACATCCCTACTGAAAACCATAAACCAAGATTAAAACCAAAAATTGCTCCGGCAATTATTAAGGCAATTGCAATAAAAAAACCAACTGTTAATCCGGCTCTTATAAACGAAAAATCTTTTTTGGTAATAAATACAATTGAAGAAATTCCGGCAAATAAACCTAAAGTAACTATAGCCGCTTGTTTTAGTAAATCTAAACTATTAGTGTAGCTGATAGCAATAAATATAAGAGGGATAAAAATAAAAGCTTCAGCAAAAACATAAAGAGCATAGGCTAAGTATTGCATGTTTTTATCAGATGTTTTTAAAGCAGTACTTTCAGCATAGTTAGTCACAAGCATAAAACCACCTAATAATAAAAGCCACTTATAACCTTGGGTCATAGATAAGGCAAAGTCTACCAAAGTAGCACTTTGTAAAAATAAAAACTCAAAAACTAAAAATAAAAAAACACCTCCGGCTACATGTGCGTATGTTTTTTTATAAAAAGCTATTCTTTCTGTTTGAGATACTTGGGCAACTAAAACTTTGCTATTAAATGAATTTTCCATAAATCGTTATTTTTTTGTAAATATATTTATAAAAAACGATTCTACAGAATGAATAAATTAACAAGAAAACAAGATGTGTTTGGAATTCAACAAAAGGGGGTGTTTTTGTTTGTTTTTTCAATGTGTAATGACTTGATTTGACGTTTTTTGAGTTTTTATTTGTTTTTGTTGCGAAAAATTTAAAAGAGGTAAATACTCTCTTACAAGTGAATTTTAAAGGGATTTAGTGTTGTTTTTTGTGTTAAAAAAAAGTATTTTCATCATTAAAAAAAAGTTATATATTGGGAATCGTTAAATAAACCCTTCTGTTTTTGTTTAAATAGCAAAAAATTAACTCCTTTTTAACAAAGGGGTGGTAGAACGGTTTTTTTCATAAACATTTAATTAATTTTTAATTTTTAAACATGAAAAAAATTCTTTTTACAATGGCAGTAGCTGTTGCTGTTTTAGTGGGATGTCAAGATGAATCAAAAAACGATGCTCCATTAACCCAAGAACAATCAATTGACATGAGTGACTTTTACTTAGAAACTGAGGAAAATAATTCCAGAGGTGCTAATGACCAATGTCATTCTATGAAAGTTTTAAACCGTCAATTAAAAGAAAACCCAAAGTTATACAAGAAAATGTATAACATCGAGTATGCTACAAGAAAATTAACTGCTGGTAAAGGGAAACCAGGAGGTAACACCGGAGGTGGTGATGTAGATGTTGCTCCAATTGCAGACGGATTAGGAGTTATCAATATTCCTGTGTATGTACACGTAATCTATAGCAATTCAAATGAAAACATAAGCGATGCTCAAATTGCTTCACAAATTAGAGTATTAAACGATGACTATAGAGGAACTAACAGTGACTTAAATTTACCATCAGGAACTACTTTTGAAAACGATGTAACTGATGCTGGTTTCTCTTTCACTTTAGCAGGTACTTTTAGACATGCTAACTCAAAAACTTCATGGGGAACTAATGATGCAGTAAAATCTGCTTACCCTCCTATTACACCGGAAACTCACTTAAACGTATGGGTTTGTAACATAGGTGGAGGTATTTTAGGATACGCTCAATTCCCAGGAGGTAACTCTTCTACTGACGGAGTAGTATGTGGTTCTCAATATTTTGGAGATACAGGATATGTATCAGCTCCTTTCAACAAAGGACGTACTATGACTCACGAAATCGGACACTACTTAAACTTACGTCACATTTGGGGTGACGGAAGATGTCGTCAAGATGACTTCGTAGCTGATACTCCTTCTTCAGACGGACCAAACTACGGTTGTCCTTCTTATCCAACAACTAACTGTCAAAGTCCAGATATGACTATGAACTACATGGACTATACAGATGATGCTTGTATGTATATGTTTACTGACGGTCAAAGAAACAGAATGAGAGCTATCTTCCAATCTGGAGGATCTAGATCTTCAATGATCAACTAAAAAATAATTAAAAGGACACAACACTGTGTCCTTTTTTTCAATAAAATGTCCCGTCCTAAAATAAGTTGACACAAATTAGACTTATTTTATGAATACGAGTCCACACAAGAAAAAGCGCAC
>NZ_JBOCUK010000036.1:0-31106 GCF_050606265.1 Tenacibaculum sp. TC6
ACAAAAAACCAGAGAAGCTAGCCTCTCTAGTTTAAATAATATTTTTTAAATCTGTCAACCCATTTTAGGACGACTCAAACAAAAGATTTTTATTTGAAAATGTAAAACTCTTTATGTTTATTTTTTGTAATCTATTAAAGAGTATTTACAGTAAAAATTATCTTATTCTAAAGAAAAGTTTACAGATATTAAAACGGATTTCCAGGAAATTTCTATTTATGTCATTTGGAAAGAGTGATAATAATCTACATCTAAAAACAGACTATTATAGTAAAAGTTTCTGCTTCGCTATAAAGGCTTTCTTCTTAAAATCCAAAAATTCGTTATTCCTTTATATAAAACTATAACTATCTCTAGGTAATTAAATTTTCAGTTTCAATCTAATTTCTCTTGGAAGGGCTTCTTTATGAACTAAAACAGATATTGTTTTTAACAAAAGAGCGTTTTTAGACATGTAAACATATCCTTTATATTGATTAATACCTTCTGAATTTTTCATTATATAAAACTCTTTTCCAAACTCGTCTACCGCTATACCTACTAAATGCATATTATGATCATCTGTAGTAGTTTTACTTTTGAATGCCTTTTGTCTCATAGCTTGCGTTACAGCAACTGACTCCTCACCTAATGTTAACTTTGCTATTCCTTTTTCAAAATCAAAATTAGGTTCAGAAGCATCACCATCCCAGGCCAATGAATATCCGTTTTTCAGAGCATCATCAATTAACTCTTCAAAATCATGTAAAGGAAGATTCACATACTTGTTATGATTCCAATTCGCGGGTATATCTAACTCAAACATATCATAAAACTTATGATGTGTAAAACTTGTTACTTCAACATAATCATTAGGATTAATTCCTACAAATTCATTAGCAAATTCTTTTGGTGTATATTCTTTTTGCTCATATATAAACGTTTCAGGTACCTCTCCTAAATAGGCATTTAAAATACCTTGCAATGATTTTTTCCAACTACTTGGCTTTATTCTCCCATACCCACTTGTAGCGATAGATTGCATCATTGCCTCAATTGCATTATCCATTTCAACATGATCATGTTGCCAATCTCCTTCTACAATTCCATTGTATATAGTTTCAGGTATTGCACCATACCTTCTGTACCCATCTAAAACGCTAAATGTTAAGTCTCCAGCATTTAACCATGATTTTCCTTTCGTGTCTATAAATTTCTTAGCTTTATTAATATATGTTGAATGTACATAAAAAATAGGAGATAATCCTATAGGAGTCTTCCCTAATCGTATGGCTTCTGTTTCAATAAAAGATGTTGTGGCAAAACTCCAACAAGTTCCTGATGACTGTTGATCTTTAAGTGGAGACGTTTTTATAAGATAACGAACTTTAAAAGTATTTGATGTTTGACTAAATATTTTATAAGATAAAAAGAATACAAAAAGAGCAAGTAAAATTTTCTTCATTTCTAATATTTTACATTAAAGACATGCTTCTTAAATAAATGTTACTCTTTTTGTATAAAATAATTATTATCCTTTTACACTTTCAGGATTATATCCTAAATAAGGTACTTCTTTTTCTACAAAGTTAATTCCGTAGTCTTCCAATTCTTTTAAAATAGGCTCATACACTTCTTTTTTAATTGGCAATTGTACACCTAGAGTTGTAATTTCTCCATTTAAAATACGAAGCGTTGCCATAGCTACAGGAAGCCCTACCGTTTTTGCCATAGCAGTATATGTTTGGTCATCTCCCTTAATTACCATGCTACTTTCAATCTGTTTCTTTTTTCCTTCTTTTTTATATCCAAAAATATGATGCATTACAATCATATCCTTATCCTCAGGCTCTAAAGTCCAAGAATCCATCAAAATCTTTTGTAGTATCTGTGCAGGTGTAGCATTTTTTAACCCTACTTTTTTATTTGGATTAAAAATATCCAGTTCAACAAACTTATCCCACATAACATCGTCCTGATCTATTTTTAAATACGACCTAAACTTTAGCTCAACAGAATCACTAGGAGAATATGCTAAAAATAAATTCGTAAAATCACGGTAGCTCATATTTTCAGAATCTTCAATCGTATACGTATCATCCGTCATTCCTAATTGAACAAACACGTTCCACGCCCTTGAAAAACCTACCTTTCTAATAGTGCCTCTATACATCGTTTTTATATCCTCTAAACCATAAATACTGCGGTATTTTAAAGAATCTCTATTGGCATATGCCTCAAACTTACCACTTCCATTAATTGTTAAAAACTCTGTTCTTCTAAATAATTTATGATAAGGTATATATTTATAAGTTCCTTCCTGAATAAACATTGAAGCTCCTCCCTGCCCTGCTAACACTACATTTCTCGGGTTCCATGTAAACTTATAGTTCCATAAATTAGTATCACTTTCCGGAGCCACTAACCCTCCGCAAAATGATTCAAAAAGTAACATTTCACCGTGGTTCTCTTTAATCCTGTCAATAATTTGCATCGCACTCATATGATCTATTCCCGGGTCTAGTCCTATCTCATTCATAAAAACCAGTCCTTTTGCTTTAACCTCTTCATTTAACGCTTGCATTTCTTTAGAAATATAAGATGCCGTAACCATGTGTTTATTAAATGTAACACAATCTTTTGCTACTTCAATATGAAAACTGGCAGGTAACATAGATATAACAATATCTGCTTTTTGAATAGCTTGTTCTCTCTCTTCCTTATTAAATACATCCAGTTGAATAGCAGAAGCATTAGCATGTCCGTTAATTTTTGACAATGCACTTTCTTTTGACACATCACCAATAGTAATATGCAATGATTCTTTTTCAGACTTATCTAATAAATATTTTATAAGCGAAGAACTTGATCTGCCCGCCCCTATAATCAGTATATTTCTCATGTATATGATGTACTTTTGTTCTTATTGTTTTTTCGGACAGCAATATCGTTAAAAAAGTTTAATTTTAAACAAAAACTTTAAATATGTATAAAAATTCAACAATAGTTAGTATTCTAGGGGCTACAGCGGTAATTCTTGGTGCTTTTGGCGCTCATGCTTTAAAAGACAAACTTACCCCAGAGGCATTAGATAGTTTTGAAACAGCCGTTAGGTATCAAATGTTTCATGTATTATTTCTCTTAGCAATTAATATAAGTTCAGAAATATCAACTCCTTATAAAAATAAAATAAGCTGGTTGGTTATTTTAGGAATTGTTTTCTTTTCCGGCTCTATTTATGCTATTCAGCTACTTCATGTTCCGGCCAAATTAATTTGGTTTATAACTCCCTTAGGAGGACTCCTATTAATTATAGGGTGGTTAGTAACAGCTTTTTACTTCTCAAAAAGGGGGCTAAAAGGGATTAAATAATAAAATTAGTCAATGTTTTACCTGTTTTAACAAAAAGAACTATTTTTGTCGGAAATAAAACACAACTAAAATATTTTAAGATGACAAATCTTGATGCGAAAACGATTTCGATAGACAACCTTGGTATCTCAGGAGCCACGGTTCGTTATCAATTAACTTCAGACGAGTTACATGATATTACTATTGAAAAAGAACAAGGAGAAAATTCCAGTTTTGGTGCTTTAGCAGTAAAAACAGGAGAGTTTACAGGCCGTTCTCCGATGGATCGCTTCATCGTAAAAGACGAAATTACTAAAGATGAAGTTTGGTGGGGAAATATCAATATCCCTTTTGATCCGGAAAAATTTGATAAGTTGTATGATAAAGTTACTGCTTATCTTTCTAACAAAGAAGTTTTCGTAAGAGATAGTTATGCTTGTGCTGACGAGAACTATAAGTTAAACATTAGAATTGTAGCTGAATACCCATGGAGTAACATGTTTGCCTATAACATGTTTTTACGCCCAACTGCAGAAGAGTTAAAAAACTTCACTCCGGAATGGACAGTAATTAACGCTCCTGGTTTTATGTCCATCCCGTCAGAAGATGGTACTCGTCAACATAACTTTGCTATTTTAAACTTTTCTAGAAAAATAGCTTTAATAGGAGGAACAGGATATACCGGAGAAATTAAAAAAGGTATTTTCTCTGCTCTTAACTTTATTTTACCGGTGTTTAAAAACACTTTACCTATGCACTGCTCTGCCAATGTAGGTAAAGAAGGAGACACTGCTATTTTCTTTGGATTATCAGGAACTGGTAAAACCACTTTATCTACGGATCCGAATCGTGCCTTAATTGGTGATGATGAACATGGTTGGACTTCAGAAAACACAGTATTTAACTTTGAGGGTGGATGTTACGCTAAAGTAATTGACCTATCTCAGGAAAACGAACCTGAAATTTACGGAGCAATTAAACGTGGAGCTATCTTAGAAAATGTGGTTATGGATGCTAACGGTAATGTTGATTTTGCTGATACGTCTATTACAGAAAATACACGTGTAAGTTATCCAATTGATCATATCGAAAACATTAAGGTACCTTCTATAGGAAGTAACCCTAAAAACATATTTTTCTTAACGGCTGATGCATTTGGTGTGTTACCTCCAATCTCTAAGTTAACACCTGGGCAAGCTGCTTACCACTTTATTTCAGGATACACAGCTAAAGTAGCCGGTACAGAAGCTGGTATTACAGAACCTCAACCAAGTTTCTCTGCATGTTTCGGAGCACCGTTTATGCCTTTACATCCTACGCGTTACGCTGAAATGTTAAGCAAAAAAATGAAAGAAACCGGAGTAAATGTTTGGTTAATAAACACAGGTTGGTTTGCAGGGCCTTACGGAGTTGGTAATCGTATGAAATTAAAGTACACTCGTGCTATGATTACTGCTGCTTTAAATGGTGATTTACCAAGTGAAATTAACCGTGAAAACTACCATATACATTCTGTATTTGGTTTAGCTCAACCAAGACAATGTCCTGGAGTACCTTCAGAATTATTAAGCCAACGTCAAGCTTGGAACAATGATACTGAGTACTACAAAACAGCTAATAAATTAGCAGATTCGTTCAAAGCTAACTTTAAAAAGTTTGAAGAATTTGCCAGCGAAGAAATATTAGCGGGCGGACCTCCGTCAACTGAAAAATAAATCAAAAATTAGAAGCATCCTTAACGGATGCTTTTTTTATGAAGAAAATCGAGTTATTTTAGCCAAAAAGAATCATATGATAGTACAAGGTATAATAGTTGATATTTTAAACAAGCGAACTTTTAAAGGTGAAATTGAAGTTGCAAACGGAAAAATAAAATCGGTACAAGAAAAAAATCATACCGTTGAAAACTATATATTACCCGGATTTGTAGATGCTCATATTCATATAGAAAGTTCTATGTTGGTTCCTTCTGAATTTGCTAAAATAGCTGTAACTCATGGAACTGTAGCAACCGTTTCGGACCCACATGAAATAGCCAACGTACTAGGTGTTAAAGGTGTTGAATTTATGATTGAAAATGGGAAAAAAGTACCGTTAAAATTTAATTTCGGAGCACCTTCTTGTGTACCTGCTACCTCTTTTGAAAGTGCCGGAGCTATTATTGATTCTAATGACATCCAAAAAATGATGGAAAATCCGGATATAAAATATCTGGCAGAAATGATGAATTACCCCGGTGTTATTTATCAAGATGAAGAAGTTTTGAAAAAAATAGCTTGGGCAAAACACTATAATAAACCTGTTGACGGTCACGCTCCCGGTTTACGAGGTAGTGATTTAGACCAATACATTGCTGCCGGTATTTATACCGATCATGAATGTTTCACTTATGATGAAGCGTTGGAAAAGCTTCAAAAAGGCATGAAAGTGATTGTTAGAGAAGGAAGTGCTGCCAAGAATTTTGAAGCCTTAATCGACCTGCTTCCTGAACACTACAAAAACATGATGTTTTGCTCTGATGACAAACATCCTGATGATTTATTAGTTGGTCATATAAATCAATTATGCGAAAGAGCCGTAGCTAAAGGAATGGATGTTTTCAAAATTTTACAAGTTGCTTGTATAAACCCGGTAAAACATTATAATTTAGATGTTGGCTTATTACAAGAAAATGATAATGCTGATTTTATTGTGGTTGAAGATTTAGAAAAATTCAACGTACTTCAAACATACATTAATGGAGAATTAGTTGCTGAGAATAGAAAATCATTCATAAAGCATGTTGAATTTGACGTTTTAAATAATTTCAATACTGAAAAGAAGCATATAAAAGATTTTGAATTTCATTCATCTTCTGAAAAAATTAGAGTTATTGAAGCTTTAGATGGTGAATTAGTAACCAATGAAATTGAAGTTGATTCTTTAATTCAAGAGGGTAACTTGGTTTCTAATACTGAAAACGATGTATTAAAAATGACCGTCGTAAATCGCTATAAAAATGCAGAACCTTCCATTGCTTTCATTAAAAACTTCGGATTAAAAGAAGGCGCTATTGCCAGCTCGGTAGGTCATGATTCTCATAATATTATTGCTGTGGGTGTTTCTGATGAAATGATTTGTAAAGCGGTAAATCTTCTTATTGAAAACAAAGGGGGTATTTGTGCAGTTTCAAATTCTGAAGAAAAAGTAGTTGCATTACCCGTTGCCGGAATTATGAGTGATCAGCCTGCTACTATAATCGGAAAGGCCTATGCTGAATTAGACGCTATGGCTAAAGAAATGGGAAGTAAGCTTCGTGCTCCTTACATGACTTTATCTTTTATGGCTTTATTAGTAATTCCTTCATTAAAATTATCAGATAAAGGGTTGTTTGACGGAAATTCATTTCAGTTCACGTCATTGGAAATAAAATAATTGTTTTATTCACTTTTCTATAAACTTTTTGTTTAAAACTTTAAACACTATTGTTGTGCATGTAACAACAGTAGTGTTATTTAATAAACAACACTAAAGTAAAACAGAACTAGAAGTTCTTAAACCGAAAACACTCAGTAAACAGAATATTGATTAGTTTTGTAATGGTACAAAGTACAACAATTTGAAGACAGAAAGAATCATATTAGGTATAGATCCCGGAACGACTATTATGGGGTTTGGAATTATTAAAGTAGTTGGAAAAAAAATGGAGTTCATTCAAATGAATGAATTATTACTGAAAAAATACGAAGACCCTTATTTAAAGTTAAAACTCATTTTTGAGCGTACCATTGAGTTAATAGACACCTACAATCCGGATGAAATTGCCTTAGAAGCTCCTTTTTTTGGAAAAAATGTACAATCGATGTTAAAACTAGGTAGAGCTCAAGGTGTTGCCATGGCTGCCGGACTTTCTCGTCAGATTCCTGTAACGGAGTACCTGCCAAAAAAAATTAAAATGGCTATTACCGGTAACGGAAATGCCAGCAAAGAACAAGTGGCTCTTATGCTACAATCGCTATTAAAGTTAAAAGAACTTCCTGATAATTTAGATGCTACCGATGGTTTAGCCGCTGCCGTATGTCATTACTATAATTCAGGAACTAAAATTGGAGGAAAAAACTACACTGGTTGGGCTGCTTTTGTTAAACAAAATCCTAAAAAAATTAGTTAGTAATTAGTAAGATATAAAACCTCATAATTCATAATTCATAATTCATAATTCATAATTCATAATTCATAATTAATTTTGGCCGGAATTTATTTACATATCCCATTTTGTAAGCAAGCATGTTATTATTGTGATTTTCATTTTTCTACTTCTTTAAAAAAGAAAGAAGAGTTAGTTACTTGCTTGGTGAAAGAGTTAGAATTACGAAAAGAAGAATTACAAAATGAAGAAATAGAAACTATCTATTTAGGAGGAGGAACCCCCAGTTTACTATCTATTCAAGAAATAAAGTTGTTACTGAAAACTATCTATGAAAATTATACAGTAGTAACAAATCCGGAAATTACATTAGAAGCAAATCCAGATGATTTATCCGAGGAAAAAATAATTGAGTTATCTAAAACTCCTGTTAACCGTTTAAGCATTGGTGTTCAATCTTTTTTTGAAGAAGATTTAAAAATGATGAATCGCGCGCATAATGCTTATGAAGCAAAAAATTGCCTATCCGTGGCAATTCGTTACTTTGACAATATTACTATTGATTTAATTTACGGAATACCTAACATGAGCAATGAGCGTTGGAAAGAAAATTTACAAATTGCTTTTGATTTTGGTATTAACCATATTTCCTCGTATGCTTTAACTGTTGAACCTAAAACAGCTTTAGATACTTTTATAAAAAAAGGTACTTACCCTACTCCCAATGAAACCGTTGCAAAAGAACATTTTGATATTCTTATAGCAGAAACACATAAGCACGGATTTGTACAGTATGAAATTTCAAACTTTGGAAAACCCGGATATTTTTCAAAACACAATACCAGTTATTGGCTAGGCAAAAAATACCTAGGAATTGGTCCTTCCGCCCACTCGTTTAACACAACTCATAGAAGTTGGAATGTTGCTAATAATAACAAATACATAAACTTGCTTCAAAATAGTGAGCTTCCTAATGAAACTGAAAAACTTACAAAAGAAGATCAGTTTAATGAATATTTAATGACAGGTCTCAGAACAATCTGGGGTGTTTCTTTAACCAAAGTAACGCAAGATTTCGGACAAACCTTTCATGATCAACTCCTACAATCAGCTCAAAAATTTATAAACGAAGAGTTACTTGTTATTACCCATGAAATAAAACAACCTGAAAATAAAGACTTTTCCCCTTGTAAAGAGGGGTTGACTTTAAAAACAACAGCTAAAGGAAAATTTCTGGCAGATGGTTTGGCTAGTGATTTATTTATAATTTAATTACTTTTACTTTCATGAGAGCAACCATTCAACACCTATCTAACCTATATACAATTGATTTATCTGAACCTCTTGATATTTCAATTGCCATTGATCTTTCTAAACAAAACATCAATGCTTGGTATATTGACGATCCTGCAATTAATCCGGTTATTTTAGGAGACTGGACCGGAAGTGTTGCTAAAGGAGCTGATGTTAACTTTAACAACATAGCTTTTAATCCTCATGCACACATTACGCATACAGAATGTGTAGGACATATTACCAAAGAAGTATATTCTATAAATAAAAACCTTACACAATTTTTCTTTGTAGCAGAAGTAGTTAGCGTAACACCGCAAAAATTAGCAAATGGCGATGCTGTTATAACAAAAGAACAACTTAAAAAAGTTATTGACACAAAAACGTTAGAAGCTATAGTAATTAGAACCCTTCCTAATGAAGAGCAAAAAAAATCAGCTCGATATTCAAATACCAACCCTCCTTATTTATTAGAAGAAGCGGCTATTTATTTAAAAGAAAAAGGTATTAAACATTTACTAATAGACCTTCCTTCGGTTGATAAAGAAAAAGACGAAGGAAAGTTATTAGCGCATAATGCTTTTTGGAATACAAAAGCGGCAATTCGATTTGATGCAACCATTACAGAGTTCATTTTTGTTCCTGATACGGTAAAAGACGGAACTTATATTTTAAATCTTATGGTAGCTCCTTTCGAAAATGATGCCACTCCAAGTAAGCCAATTTTATACAAAATTATTATATAGTAGGTTTAGCGATATACGGTTATAGTATAACCATCGACTGTTGTAATACAAGCATGCTTTAATTACTTATTTTTTTCTCTTTGTTTGTAGAGTGTTTTTTTGCAAATGTTTCTTTTTAGGGACCTCTGTATATAGTGAGATTTACTTTATGTTTCATTTACACTACAAAGATAAAGCAACCTACAGTTTTACATCTTTGATTTATGATGAAACGCTATTTACTATCGATAAACGGACTTTAAACGTCCTTTGAATTAAAAATTAGTTCGTTAAACGGTTGTTAAAAACTCATTTTTGGTAATTCTATAATAAAAAGCACTATCAATTCCTTCAAAATAATAATGCTTCCAAAAACGCATTCCTATTTTTTCCAACACCTTAATAGAGCCTTTATTATCCATAGCGGTTCTGCCTATTATTTCATTCATTCCTAACTTTGAAAAACCATACTGTAATGAAGCTCTTGCTGCTTCTGTAGCATACCCTTTATTCCATTCTTCTCTAACAAAACGAAAACCAAGATCAATCATACCTTCTTCATTACGTTTCAACCCGCACCAACCAATAGGTAAATTATCTTCTTTTTTTAGTACTATCCATCTGCCAAAACCATTTTTTTCATATTCTTTATAAGCTTCTAAAAAAATCCCGGCACTTTCTACAGAACTAAAAGCCACATCACCCGTATATTTTAACACCTCTTCATCGGTATTCAAATCATAGAAAAACTGAGCATCTTCTATACAGAATTCTCTTAACAATAATCTCTCAGTTTCAAAAACTAATTTCATCTTTATAGTAAATTATTTAAAATCAATATAAAAAAATAATTAATATTATCTTTTATGTTAAAGCTATTTCTTTTTTTTATAGATTTGGCTCTTTACAAAAACAAAAAGAACACCCATGACAATTTTTAATACATATAAGCAATGTTCGTCGACTGTGAGAAACAGGAGTATTCGGATTCCATATGTATTATAATTATCTAAAAATAAAATATAACTATCATAAAAAGTCCGACTTCGCAGTCGGACTTTTTACTTTTATAACACAATCAACAACTAAGTATAAACACTATGAAAAAACTCTATTTTGGCTATTTAGACACCTTTAAAGGTCTCTCAAAAGAAGTTTGGTGGTTAGCCCTAATCACCCTTATTAACCGGGCCGGAACTATGGTAGTTCCGTTCTTATCACTATACCTTACTAAAAGCTTAAACTTTACCTTGAAAGATGTTGGTTGGATTATGACCTGCTTCGGAATAGGGTCTGTAATCGGTTCATGGCTGGGAGGAAGACTCACTGATAAAATCGGGTTTTATAAAGTAATGAAAGTAAGTTTGTTTTTAACAGGTTTGTTATTTATTGCTTTACAATTTGTAACCACTTTTACCGGATTTTGTATAGGCATCTTTCTGGTTATGTTAGTCGCTGATACGTTTAGACCAGCTATGTTTGTGGCTTTAAACTCGTATAGTAAACCTGAAAACAAAACCCGCTCTGTAACCTTAATCCGTTTAGCAATTAACTTAGGTTTTTCTGCCGGTCCTGCCGTGGGTGGGCTTATTATTACCTCATTAAGTTATAACGGTTTATTTTGGGTAGATGGTATTACTTGTATTTTAGCTACTTTTTTATTGATGAATGTATTGCATCCTAAAAAATCAAGAATTGTAGATGATGGAAAAGTAGACCATCCGGTTTCTGTATTTTCAGACAATGCCTTTTGGGTATTTTTTGTTGGAATGTTTGTTTTCGGCTTTATATTTTTACAATATTTTTCAACCATGCCATTGTATTATAAAGACAATCATCACTTAACAGAACTCCAAATCGGATTGTTAATGGGAATGAACGGATTTATCATATTTCTTTTAGAAATGCCATTAATTAAATGGTTAGAAGAAAGTAAATACACTAAAGAATTTTTAATCTTCTTTGGCTTATTTTTAACAGGACTTAGCTTTTTGGTATTAAACCTAACCAGCTGGACAGGTATTTTAATTGTTGGTATGTTATTAATGACCATTGGTGAAATGATTGCCTTTCCGTTTTCAAATGCTTTTGTGATGGAACGAGCAAAAAAAGGAAATCAGGGAGAGTATATGGCCTATTATAGTATTGCCTTTTCAGCTTCTCATATTTTCGGGCATAACTCAGGAATGCAGTTTATTGATAAGTTTGGCTTTTTCAATACTTGGAACATCATGCTACTTTTATCAGTAGTAGGTATGTGCTCTTTTCTGATACTAATGAAAATGATAAAAAAAGAAAAACATGAACTTAAACCAAGTAACCATTCCTTCAACTAATATTGAAAGATCAGTAGCTTTTTATAAACAACTAGGCTTGCATCTTATTGTAGATGCAAGTCCTAGATATGTACGCTTTGAACTACCGGCTGGAAATAGCACTCTTTCGTTGCACCATACAGAGGTACTTCCTAAAGAAAGTAGTATTGTTATTTATTTTGAAAATGATAATTTAGACGATTTGGTAGCCAATTTGCAAGCCAAAGGAATTTCTTTTACCCAACTACCTACAGACCAAACCTGGTTATGGAGAGAAGCTCATTTATCAGACCCGGACGGTAATAAACTCATTTTATATAAAGCCGGAGAAAACAGAAAAAATCCGCCCTGGCGAATTAATTAGCCTTAAGAAACCTTTATATTTGACTACGCAAAAAAACAATTCTAAAAACACTTAACTAATGAATATACAAGACGCTCAAAAACAAGTTGATGAATGGATTAAAAACCATGGAGTACGTTATTTTAATGAGCTAACCAATATGGCTCAATTAACCGAAGAAGTTGGTGAAGTAGCCCGAATTATTGCGCGTCGTTACGGTGAACAAAGCGAAAAAGAAAGTGATAAACAAAAAGATTTAGGAGAAGAATTAGCCGATGTAGTATTTGTAGTGCTTTGTTTAGCTAACCAAACCGGAGTTAACTTACAGGAGGCTTTTGATAAAAAATTAGACCTAAAAACCAAACGCGATCACGACCGTCATCACAACAACGAAAAATTAAAATAAATGAGTTTCTTACAAAAAATTCAACAACCCGTATTCTGGAAAAATGTAGCTAAAGTTGCCATCCCTTTTTTTGTTGTGGTTACGTTAATATCTCTTATCATGAATAGTTCTCGTGATATTTTTGCCGGAGATTTTGCTGCGGTTAATGAAGCCAATTTTACGCAAGGAAAATGGATCCGTTTCTGGAGTATTAAAGTACTTATCAGCTTTTTTTACGGAATATGGATTACTAACAAAAAAATGGCATAACCACCATGAACTTACAACTAAACACAACAACCTCAACCATACAATCTGACATTACCGTTTCCGGATCAAAAAGTGAATCTAACAGATTGTTAATTTTACAACAGCTATACCCAAATATTACCATAGAAAATCTATCTGATTCTGATGATACCCATCATTTACAGGAAGCCCTTTCTTCTTCCGTAGAAATTGCGGATATTGGACATGCCGGTACAGCTATGCGATTTTTAACCGCATTTTTTGCCTCTCAAAAAGGAACCACTAAAATTTTACAAGGGTCAGAGCGTATGCACAATCGCCCTATAGAAATTTTAGTTGACGCTTTACGTTCCTTGGGAGCAGATATTACCTATTTAGAAAAAGAAGGATACCCGCCATTACAAATTAACGGCAAAGCTCTTACACAACATAAAGTAACCATTAACGGTAACGTAAGCAGTCAATATATTTCTGCTTTACTTTTAATTGCTCCCGGTTTACCAAACGGATTGGTAGTAGAGCTGGTGGGTAAAATTACTTCGGTTCCTTATATTAACATGACCTTAGCTTTATTACATCAATTAGGTATACAAGCTGATTTTTCAGGAGCAACTATTAAAGTGGCCGCTCAACCAACTATTACTAACCAAACGGTAGTAGTAGAATCTGACTGGAGTTCTGCTTCTTATTTTTATTCGTTAATTGCCATGAGTTCGTTAAACTCTAGTGTAAAACTTACCGCATATAAAAAAGATAGCTTACAAGGAGATGCTGTTTTAGCTGAAATTTATGAACATTTTGGTGTAACCACTCAGTTTCATGGCAATAGCATTACCATCTCAAAAACATCGTTACATTCAACCGCTACATTAGAACAAGAGTTAAAAAATGCGCCTGATATTGCTCAAACCATAGCCGTAACCTGTTTTGGTTTAGGTATAGCTTGTGAGTTAACCGGATTACATACTTTAAAAATAAAAGAAACCGATCGTTTAGAAGCTTTACGTGAAGAACTCACAAAACTAGGAGCTGATATAAAAGTAACCGATGAAAGTTTGCATTTAGCACCGGCAAATCAACTAAACAAAAATATAGCTATTACTACCTATAATGATCATAGAATGGCCATGGCCTTTGCTCCGCTAGCACTTAAAACTACCTTGATTATTAAGGATGCAGAAGTAGTGACCAAGTCCTTTAGAAACTTCTGGAATGATATGACTAAAATAGGATTACAAATACAAGAAGTGTAAAATAAAACGGGAATAGCTTGACATCCCCTATTCTCATATTGTATATTTGCGCCTCGTTTAGAAAATTTTACAGATGAAGTTATCACATTTTGATTTTAAATTACCAAAAGAGTTATTAGCAGAATATCCGTCAGAACATAGAGATGAAGCTCGTTTAATGGTATTAAACCGTGAAAAACAAACAATTGAACATAAATTATTTAAAGATTTAATCAATTACTTTGATGAAGGTGATGTAATGATGTTAAACAATACCAAGGTTTTCCCTGCCCGTATGTACGGTAACAAAGAAAAAACCGGAGCCCGTATTGAAGTATTTTTATTACGTGAGTTAAACGCAGAAAATCGTCTTTGGGATGTTTTAGTTGATCCAGCTCGTAAAATCAGAATTGGAAATAAATTATTCTTTGGAGACGACGATAGTTTAGTAGCAGAAGTGATTGATAATACAACTTCTCGTGGTAGAACTTTACGTTTCTTATTTGATGGTTCTTATGAAGAATTTCGTCAAAAATTAATCGATTTAGGAGAAACTCCGTTACCAAAATATATTAAACGTGATGTTGAGCCGGAAGATGAAGAGCGTTATCAAACCATCTTTGCAAAACACGAAGGAGCTGTAGCTGCCCCAACTGCCGGACTGCATTTTTCTAAGCACTTAATGAAACGTTTAGAAATTAAAGGAATTGAATTTGCTGAAATGACTTTACACGTAGGTTTAGGTACTTTTAACCCGGTAGAAGTTGAAGATTTATCTAAACACAAAATGGATTCTGAGCAAATCATTATTCCTGAAGAAAGTACTTTAGTAGTAAACAGAGCTTTAGACAACAAACGTAAAGTATGTGCTATTGGTACTACAGTAATGCGTACTGTTGAATCATCTGTTTCTGCTAACAAAAGGTTAAATGCTTATAATGGTTGGACCAATAAATTTATTTTCCCTCCTTATGATTTTAGCATTGCTAACTGTATGGTTACTAATTTCCACACACCAAAATCTACTTTATTAATGATGATTTCTGCCTTTGCAGGTCATGATTTTGTAATGGAAGCTTACCATGAAGCCATCAAAGAAAAATACAAATTTTATTCATATGGTGATGCCATGTTAATTATATAACAGGCAGTTACCCTTATCATACCAACCGGTAATCAAAACCCGATTACCGGTTTTTTTTTTATCTGACACAGAAGCTTTTGAAATGTTTCTTAAGTTTCACAGATTCCATGTAAATTTGCATTCTATAGTAACTTCAATACCATTAAGTTGAGCACTAAAAAAGACATCCGCGCATTAAGCAAAGAACAACTACGTGAGTTTTTCGTTTCAAATAACGACAAAGCCTTCCGTGGTAATCAAGTATATGAGTGGTTATGGCATAAAGCAGCACATACTTTTGATGATATGACCAACTTATCAAAAGAAACCAGACGCATGCTGGATGAACATTTTGTTATCAATCATATTGAAGTTGACACCATGCAACGAAGCAATGACGGTACTATAAAAAATGCCGTAAAATTGCACGATGGTCTTATTGTAGAATCGGTATTAATTCCTACTGATACCCGAACCACCGCTTGTGTATCTAGCCAGGTAGGATGTAGTTTAGATTGTAAATTTTGCGCTACAGCTCGTTTAAAGCGCATGCGTAATTTAAATGCAGATGAAATTTACGATCAGGTAGTAGCCATTGATCAACAAAGTAAACTTTACCACAACCGTAAATTATCTAACATTGTATTTATGGGTATGGGAGAGCCATTAATGAACTACAATAACGTAGTAAAAGCCATTGAAAAAATTACCTCACCGGAAGGTTTGGGTATGGCAGCCCGCAGAATTACGCTGTCAACCTCAGGGGTTCCTAAAATGATCAAAAAAATGGCAGATGATGAAGTACGCTTTAATTTAGCCGTATCATTACATTCAGCAATAGATGAAGTACGTACCTCTATTATGCCTTTTAACGCTACCTTTCCGTTAACCGATTTAAAAGAAGCCCTAGAATACTGGTATGCAAAAACCAAACGCAAAGTAACTTATGAATATGTCGTTTGGAATGGAATTAATGACAGAAAAGAAGACATAGATGCCTTGGTTACTTTTTGTAAATACATTCCGTGTAAAGTTAATCTAATAGAATACAATCCTATTGACGACGGAGAGTTTCAGCAAGCTTCTGAAAGAGCCTTGAATAATTATATTTCTAATTTAGAAATGCACGACATCGTAGTAAATGTTCGTCGTTCCAGAGGAAAAGATATTGATGCTGCTTGCGGGCAATTAGCTAATAAGTCATAAATGCAATTTTCTAAAACACTTTTAGGGCAAACATTACAAACCTTAGGGTGGCTATTACTGGCTATTACCATCGGGCTTATTTTAGATAGTAAATTTGTTGCAAACAACTATTATGCTAACATACAGCCATATATTATGGTTCTTATTATTCCAACCTATATATATCTGTATTATAAAGCCAATCCCAGAACCAGAGAATTACTTTTATACGCTATGTTTATAGCAATTGGAGGCGAATATCTTTTTTCCAGAGCATTAGGCATGTACACCTATCGTCTTCATAACATTCCGCATTACATACCTCCCGGGCATGCTATAGTATTTGTTTTAGTATACTATTTTAGCAGAAAGTCCAGAGTAAAATATCACCGAAAAAGCATTGAAAAATTTTGCACGGCACTCATTATTCCTTTTGCTTTTTACTTTTTAGTCTTTAAAAATGATGTACTAGGATTTGTATGCACCCTGCTAGTATTTTATTTTTTAAGAAATCATCCTAAAGAACGTATGTTTTTCTTGGTCATGTACTGTATTGTTGCCATTACAGAACTCATAGGAACAAGTTTAGGCTGTTGGGCATGGCCGGAAATAGCCTTTAATAAATTTAGTTTTTTACCCAGTGCCAATCCACCGGCAGGAATAAGTCTTTTTTATTTTGGTTTAGACAGAGGTACCATGTCAATCTATAAAAGAAGACATAAAAAAGTATGGAATAGATTCAAACAAATCCAAGCAACTAACTTATAAATTTTAAAAAGCGTGTACGACAAATTTCCACTTTTAAAAATAAGACCGTCACTGCGAAGCAAACACTTTTGCTGTGGCAGTCTCTTTTTATTGAGAGATTACTTCAGTCGTTACTACTCCTTCGTAATGACCGAAAGGAAATTTATCGTACCCCTTTTAAACAATGAAACCGACATGTTCAAAATAATTATTAACATACAGCGAAATGATTATTTTTAACATCATAGGTTACATGTAACAATTGAAAAACAATAAATATAAACAATGAAAAAAGAATACGATGTAATTGTAGTAGGGGCTGGTCCTGCAGGCGGGCAATGTGCTAGAAATCTTGCCAAAGAAGGACTTAGTGTGTTACTCGTAGAAAAGTATAATTCTTTTTATGATAATGATTTTTCCAGCGCAGGTATGTCATTAGAAGGATTCAATGAATTTAATTTCCCTGAAAGTATTGTAGGTAGGTATTGGAAAAACTTTACGATTCAAACTTCAAATGAGTTTGCCCAATGGAAAGGAGATACCCATAAAGGGGTGGTTTTAGATTTTGCGAAACTTAGAACTTTTTTAGCGGATGATTGTAAAGATAACGGAGGTGATGTTTTAATGGGCTATTCCTACACGTCAAAAGAATATACAAATGATGGGGTAATTGCTCATTTTTATTCAAAAAAAGAAGATAAAAAGCTAGCACTTAAAGCTAAACTTTTAGTAGATGCAACCGGACCTGCAAGAAAAGTTATTTACGAAACCCTAAAAGAGCAACCGGAAATGGAAACCAGTGCGGGGGTTGAGTATTTAATTGAGGTTGACGCGGCTGTTTATGACAAATTTAAAGACGATTTATTTTTCTTTTTAGGAGACAAATGGAGTTATAAAGGATATTCATGGATATTTCCTATGAAAGAAAATATTCTTAAGGTGGGTTCTGCTAAGTTACTTTATAAAACTCATGAAAAGTCAGCCGAATCTCTTAAACAAATTACGGAAAGAATTATTACGGATTATATGGAGGCTCCTAACTATAAAATAATAGATGTTCATGGAGGAGCTGTAAGAACTACCCGAAACTTCTCAGAAGCTTTTTACAAAGAAAGAATAGTTGCCATAGGAGATTCTGTTTCTACCATAAACCCTTTAGGAGGTGAAGGAATCCGATATGCCTTAAGATGTGCCAATGCGGTTACCCCGCATGTCATCAATTTTGTAAGAAAAGATAAAAATACCTTTAGTACTTACAGAAGAAAATGGCGTAAGAAATATTTGTTCACATGGAAGTTGTGCTTGTTTTTGTCAGATACCGTTTATTACGATTTTTCTGATGCTATTCTTGACGAAAAAATTAGAAAGTACAAGAAATTGGTAGAGGTAGATCAATTAGTAGATATTGTTTTTGAATTTAAGTTTACCAACCTGTTCGGAAGAGTACTATCTTATCTATGGAAAAAGATAAAAACGAAATTTTCTTTTACTACTACTTAACTAAAACAGCTCTTTGCACAACTGAGATAGGGTAACCATACACAAACGGAATTTCTTTGGTTCCCTTCCCTGTGGTTGTTTTATTCTTAACCGCAGTAAACAGAATTTCGAAATCCAGGCTATTATTAGTAAAACTCAAGCGGGTAGTTAACAAATTTCCTTGTACTTCAAAAAAGCTGTATAAAGTATTTGCTACATAGTTAGCAGGCAATACTATACCATTATTTTCATCTATCTCATAGAGACCTTTTGTCTTATCTTTTTCTATCAAGGTATAATTTCTCGGTTGCCCGTTATACACCAATTGATAGGTAAACACAGTCGTAGAAGAGTCGGTAGGTGTTAAATGAAATTCCATCGGAATTGTTTGTGTACCTTTAGCACTGTTAATAACCAACGTTCCTTTATACACTCCTAAAAAATCTTGTGGAAAACGCTGTGAATTTTGAGCCCTTATAACTCCCCATGAAAGAAGTAAAAAACATACGGTAAAAAAACGTTGCATAGTATATTGTTTATATCTCAAATGTAAACAATCTTAATTTATTTCGCTATTTTTGTTCCCCAATATGAAGCCCGTAGAGCAAATAAAACTCCCGATAGCAAAAGAAATGGAACTCTTTGAAACTAAGTTCAAAGATGCCATGTTGTCTAAAGTTCCCTTATTAAATCGTATTACCTATTACATCGTTCGTCGTAAAGGAAAACAAATGCGACCTATGTTTGTTTTTCTGGTAGCTAAAATGGTTTCCGACGGTGGTTTTGATGAACGTACGTATCGTGGGGCCTCAGTAGTAGAGCTCATCCATACGGCTACGCTGGTACATGATGATGTAGTAGATGATAGTAACCGACGCAGAGGTTTCTTTTCTATTAATGCACTATGGAAAAACAAAATTGCCGTATTGGTTGGTGATTTCTTACTCTCCAAAGGGCTCTTACTTTCTATTGACAACGAAGATTTTGATATTTTAAAACTCATCTCCATTGCCGTTCGTGAAATGAGTGAAGGCGAATTACTACAGATAGAAAAAGCTCGTAAGTTAGACATTACCGAAGAAGTATATTTTGAAATCATTCGTCAAAAGACAGCCACCTTAATTGCTGCCTGTTGTGGTATTGGAGCTGCCTCTGTAGGAGCCAACAATAATACGGTACAACAAATGCGTAAGTTTGGTGAATATATTGGAATTGCGTTTCAAATTAAAGATGATTTATTTGATTATACCGAAGATAAAATAGGTAAACCAACCGGTATTGATATTAAGGAACAAAAAATGACCTTACCATTAATTTACACCTTAAATAACGTATCTGAAAAAGACAAAGCTTGGTTAATTAATTCGGTAAAAAAATACAATAAAGACAAAAAACGTGTAAAAGAAGTAATTGCCTTTGTAAAAGCAAATGGTGGTTTAGAATACACTACTCATAAAATGCACGACTATAAAAATAAGGCCTTGGCAATTCTTTCTAATTTCCCGGAATCACCATATAAAATGTCCCTTGTTAAAATGATTGATTACGTGGTAGAGCGTAAAATTTAATTGATAACCGTCATTGCGAAGGAATGGTAATAACTGAAGCAATCTCTAAATCGGTAGTACTACACATAATCCAAACTCAAATTCAAAAGATTACTTCACTTCAGCCTGTCTTGAGCGACAGTCGAAAGGCTCATAATGTCGTTAACCGATATTGAAAAAGAATTATAATAAAAGAAACTTTTTCATAAACTCTTAATCTTTAATATCAAATAACCAATCCTCTGATAAATCTTCCCATAGAGGGTTCTTTTCTATTATCAAATTTTCTTTTCTTTTTCTGTTCCCTTTCTTCAACTGTTTTTCTCTTAATACAGCCTCTTTAATAGTATCGAATTCTTCAAAGTAAATGAGCTTATCACAATTATACTTAGAAGTAAAACCTTTATAAAATTTAATTTTATGTTGATAAATTCTTTTCTTTAAATTACTGGTTACACCTATATAAATAACAGTATTATTTTTATTTGTAAGAAAATACACATAGCCTTTTTTCATATATGCAATTTACTTATTAATTTCAAAAAATTCTTTTAGTAAATGTGATTTAATCGGTTATTGAATTATCTCTTCCGAATCTATCCGACATTGCGAAGGAGCAAAAGCAACTGAAGCAATCTGTATATCGAGAGTTCCTAATATAATTCTAAACTCAAATTCAAAAGATTACTTCGCTTCAGCCTGTCTTGAGCGACAGTCGAAAGGCTCGTAATGTCGTAACCGATATTATAATTCCGAACACATCCGACATTGCGAAGGAATGGCAATGACTGAAGCAATCTGTATATTGAATGTTTTAAGCATAATCTTAGCTAATTCTCAACTGAAATTAATAGGAATATCTGTAAGCTCGCTTTTTCTCTAACCAAGAGCTAACCCCTCCTAATTCTCTAGCCTGATAAAAATTTTGTTCTTTTTGAATATAGTTTCCTTTAGAAGCTACATTTTTAACTTTTATAAACTTATACAAAATCAATTTAAAAATAGATTCTTTCACCTCATCATACGTAACTCCAAGATCACTATTAGTTACAATGACCTCTCTAATCAGACGATCAACCTGAATACATTCTGTATTAGAAACTAAGGTTTTAAACACAACTTCTTCCATAGATATTAATTTATATACCTACAAAATTAAGTACTCCACCTATAGAATAAAACGTGATATACGCAGATAAAAATGTAGTTTTCCGTAAAGAAATCAATAGAAGAAATTGTAACACTAACTAACCACTAACTCCTATCCCCTTTTCCCTAACTCCTAATTCCTATTTCCTACCCCCTCATTCCTGATTCCTGATAAATTACAAAGGACTCAAATGCTCCATACTCCATTGTTTGATTCGTATTAAATTTTCTTCTAACGACGCTCCTTTTGAGCTCAAACTATACTCAACTTTGGGTGGAATTACAGGATATACCTTACGTTCAACAATACCGCTTCTTTCTAACTCTTTTAACTGTTGTGACAGTATTTTCTGGCTAATACCATGCATCGCTTTATCCAATTCACTAAACCGCATTACTTTATTTTCCAACAGCAACCATATAATAACCGGTTTCCACTTTCCTCCTATTTGTTCCATAAATGTGGTTATAGGACACTCCATAGCTTGTTGGTATTTTTTTTCAACTTTTTTTTCAATCATTCCCCTCCTGTTTATCGTTTTTACAACTTTTTGGTTAGCCACTTACCCAATGGTAAGTTCTTGCGGTAAAGATAGCAATACTATACTTTTGATCTAAAAAAATAACTTTTATGAATACAAAAACCATAGTAATTACAGGAGGTACAACAGGTATAGGCTTTGCATGTGCCAGCTATTTATTAGCTCAAAATTACCGTGTAATTATTACCGGAAAAAACCCTGACAATGTTAAAAATGCTCTTGAACAATTAAACCATCAAGCTGTTGGCTATGTTTCAGACACTTCTAAATTATCTGATATTAATACTTTGGTAACTACGATTAAAACAACTTTTGGTACTATTGACGGAATTTTTATCAATGCAGGAATTTTTAAAGCAGCTAGTTTTGAAGCCACCACAGAAGAATTATTCGATCAAACTATGAATATAAATTTTAAAGGTGCCTTTTTTACATTACAACAATTCATTCCTATACTTAACAATCCGTCTAGCGTTGTACTAAATACTTCTGTGGCTGTTTTTAAAGCTTTTGCTGATACTAGTGTGTATACCGCCAGCAAAGCTGCTTTAGAAAGTATAGCTCAAGTATTAAATATAGAGTTGGCAAACAAAGGCATTCGTGTAAACATGGTAAGTCCCGGAGTTACCAAAACACCTATTCAAAAAAAATCAGGTATGAGTGATGAGGCCATTACTAATTTACTCAATCATTTTTCAGAAGTTTCCCCTTTAAAAAGAATTGTAGAACCTCAAGACATTGCCCCAATAGTTGAATTTTTACTATCTGAAAAATCAATTCCTTTAAGAAATGAAAAAATGATTGTAGACGGAGGCAGTACTTTATAACACGCTTAAAAAGCAAGTAGTTTATATATTTTAGCTAGCATTTTTATGCTCATACAATTGAAAAATAAATAATCACAGAAAAGAAGTAAGCATTTTTTACTTCTTTTCTTTTTCTTCAGAACTAAGATTAAAAAATTATGTCGCTTAGCTAATTTTTAAGCTTACTTTTTAATACAAATTTTCTCTAAAACATCCGATGTAAACATTATAACAAAAAGCGCCTTTATATAAAGGCGCTTTCTTAAAGGTATTTTTTTATTCATTAACAGTTATTAATCTAAATCGTAATCAAAAATTAATGTTTTACCCACTTTAACTTCTAAAACCTTGTTGATAGACGCATTTTTATGTAAAAATGGTATAGAGTTTACATCTCCGTAATACGTAGACCAGTTTCCGGTTGAAAAATTATATTGATAATTTACACCGGGATCATAGCTTTTATCTACATAATAGTACTCAAAAGTATAATCATACGCTCCGGGTATCATATTAGAAAAAGAAATTTCTTTGTTTCCCACCCCACTAACCGTTCTTTCAATATCTCGGTCCGGTGTATGTACAATAACTCGTACATGCCCTGTGTAATGGTAATCCGGAATGTTAAAGGTAAATTTAATAGCTCCTGTAGATGAAGTGGTTCCTATACCACCGTTTACGTATTTGTACGAAAGTTCTTTTATTTCATCGTTTTCACTACATCCTACTGCAAATACTAAAAGGCTAAACAGTAAAGAAAGGGTTTTTAACCTAGCACTCATAATAATTATTTTTAAAAAATTAAGTATCCGGTAAAAATACCGCTTCTCTTCCCTATCAATGTTATAAACAAATGCTAAAAACATACTAATCATTTGTTAAAACTTATATAGTGTTTTTATATCTATTTTTTTAATGCTGATAACATCTTCCGTTTTCGTTTTTAGTTTTTCGCCTGCATCGTCTGCCCGATTTTGTTTTTCCGGAACATTGTACGGCTTGTACCCTTTTTTTATCTGCATATTTTGTAGAGACAGAAGTAGTAGTTGTAGTAAATGAACTAGAATGTGTTGCTGATTCTTGCCCCGTTGGTTTACACATTTTACAGGGGGTATATCCTAAATACACCGCCTTATCCAGTTCAATTTCTTTTTTAGAATATTTTAAAAAATTACAGGTATAGGTATGATATTTTTTTCCGGTTTTTGTTATATATACTGTTTGAGCTTTTACACATACAGATAACACAAAAAAGAACAGTAAAAATATTCTGTAACTAAACTTCTTGTCTTGTTTCAATTTTAAGGCATCATAAAGTTAGTAATCGTATTTTCAATATTACTGGGCAATTCAGCTCCGTACACTTCAAACTTTTTCACTCCCATAGTTTGCAACCAGTTTTCCCAGTATTTTTTAACTACATCTTTACCATAGGGATTTCTTTTTTTATCATGATTTACTAAACCTATTACTAGTACTTCCAAATCATTTAATTGTTCAGTAGCCGGAATAAACCCATAGTGGTTTTTTTCTAAAATGCTTTCCCATTTATTAGTAGTCAACCCGTTTAATCTTAAATTTTTAGGTGTTATATAAGAAGTTAAATTTTTATCTTTTAACAGTGTTTCTTCATGGTACATATACCCATCTGTTAAAATTACCAATACATTTCTGGTACACTCGTTTATACAATATCTTGTTACTTTTTCTTTAAAAAATCGCCAAGTATCTGACCCCGCATATTTTGCGCTTTTTTTTGCTATACTATAAATTTGCTTTGGTATCGAATCATATTTTAACTGTGCTGCTACAATATATTCTTTAGACAAATCCTTGGTAAAGGCTAGTTTTAATTCTTTTGATTTTTGATTGATCGTTTGGTCTGCCGGTTCCGGTTCAAAATATATTTGAATTTTATCATTCATTAAAACCAACTTTTTCTTTTGTATATGTTGCAAAAAGCGGTTGGCTATGATTTTAATATAACCTAAATCTCTCTGAAAATACTCCATGGTAGGATTGGGATATTTTTTTTCATCAATCCTATCTGACAAATCCAAAAGAATACTCACGTTTAAATTATTTTCTTTATTCTTTGTTAAATAATCAGGACAATCCGTTATTTCTTTATTTTCTAATATTTTTATATTTGTTTTTTTAGGAGCTACTTCTGTTTTACAGGAAACCAACAATGGTATTCCTATAAAAGCTATAATTTTTGTGGGTATGGTAACTAGTTTCATAATTTTACGATTGTGACAAGAAAATTCTGTGTTGAAAATCATTATTAGAACCTACCTCATCAATATGTACATTATACGCTTCGTTGCACTCAAAAATAAGTTCTTGCTTTTTATTAAGAGATCCGTGTAAATTTTGATTAATTGAAGTAATCCATCCTTGCATATATTCTGAAGCATATAAATGGTATTCTTTTACCGGAATAATAATTCCGTTAATTAATCGGTTTAATTCCTGTATTCTTCCTTTTATTGTTTCCATATTTTCTTTTAATTCATGTAACTTATTTTCAAGAGTATCTAAGTTTTCTTTTTCAATTTTAATTTTCCCCGTTCGCTCGTTAACAGCCATTTTTATTTTATCTTTTTCTTTGTGTTCTCTCATTACAAAATCAAATACCAATCCCCATATAATATATACTATAAAGCCGGCAAAAATAATTCCCCAAAAGGCTACTTTTTGAAAAGCTATAGCTAATGTAAATTCAGGTGAATCAATACTTTTGGTTAAGTCGTATAAGTTATTTTCTATCTGATATGCCAGTATGGCATCAAAAACAAACGTTACAATAAATAAAGAAACCACTTTAACTATGTTTGTTGTGTTTTTTACTTCACTAAACATGTGAATTAAAAAACCTAAACCCATAAAAACAAACGGAATAAAAGTTACAAACATTCCTTCTAAGGGTCCGTCTTGCCAAGCTTTTGAAAAAGCATTTGCATCTAGTATCGATTGAATAAGCCCATCTCCTATTTCAAATTTTTTAAAGAATGCCGAATAAGCTGTAGAAACGTAAAATGTAATTAAGTATAAGGTAATAGGTATTAGCAGAATGATGCCTATCCAGAATTTTACAGATGCGCCTTTTTTAGCATCAATTCCGTATTTTTCAGGATTGTTAGGTAAATCAGCTATTTCATTTTTTAAATTTTCAATAGCAGTTTTTCTTTTTTCAATTTTTTCATTAAAGTTATCTATAACAACTGATTTGGTTTTTATTTCGGTTTCTTTTTCAGCTTTTTCTAAATAATAAGGCTCATTGTACTTATCTTGTTTTAATTCGTTTTCTTTTTCTTCGTTTTGAAACTTAGCGTAAATTGCTTGCAAACAAATATGTAAAGCTGTTTTATCACCAAAATTTCGGGTGCTATCTCTAAAACCGGCTTCATGGTAAGTTTGTTTTCTTTCTCTTTCATCTAAATTAATTACTCTGGTGTTTTCTTTTTCTTGTGATTCATCAACTACTGTAGTTTGCACTAAATCTTTTAATTTTCGTAACATGATTTATAAGTCATTTAATACCTCATTTAAAGGAATATTTTTTTGTACTACATTTAATAAATACTCAGACAAGTCATCAATATTCTTGTCATCAAACCCAAATAACTTAATATATTTTTTTAAGGTATTACGCTCATTATCATCTACCTCTCCGTCTGCCCAAATCATTTGGCTTAATTGGTACAGGTAGGTTATTTTTTCGTTTATTGATTGCGGAATGCTTGTTTCTACAGTAGAAGGATTTAATAATAGAGCATCTAAAGCTTCTTTAGGAATCCCTCTTTCATTAGCAAAATCATAGAGCATTTTTAATTCTAAATGATGAAAATTATCATCTGTAAAGGCCATACTATACAACCTTAAAAAATGAGCTTTTAGCTCTTCAGAAATATCCATAATTAATTGTTTGGTTAGTTTATATAAAAAAGATTACAACAACCACTTACTTAGTATGAAACCGGTATAGTTTCTTTATACGTTGTTGTTCTATTTGAGTAAATTTTTAACGCTATAACTCAGGCTAACAATTACATTTACTCCTTTCTACATATACCTTATTCCTATTGTCATTATAATAATAACATCCTCCTTTAGGACCCGTATATAATGTTTTTCCGTTATGAGTTCCGCAAACCCATTCTTCTGCTAAATTGTCTTCTTCCGGACTACAAGAATTATAAAAAAGACCCAACGTTATAGCTAGTAGTATAATAGTTGTTTTTTTCATCTGTTTATTTCTTAACATTAACTTTTACAACCATTTTTACTACACGTTATCTTCTCTGTAGTATTTTCCCAATGATCTGAATGTAGATTGGTGTTTGTACCGCAACCAGTAGTTCCTCCTTTAAATCCTTTATGCACTTCGTCTGTTACTAAATGTTTTACTGCCATCGTTTTAAATTTTTATTGTTCTTAACTAGTCAAATTTAAAACCGATGCTGTTGGGAATTGTAAGGGAAACCTTATCGTGAAGTTTTTTTAGATAAAACCTGAATCTTTAGCTATTGCAATAAGGTGTGCAGTGTTATTTGCTCTAAATAAATCTTTTAGTTTTATTAATCTCTTTTCTATAGAGCTTAAGCTTCCGGGGTTTATTTCATTAGCCGTAAAATAATCGCTAATCTCCGGTTGAGATAACCCTTTAGCTAATTGTTTCATTAGTTCAATATCATACGGACTTATATCATTTTCATTAGATTTTTTAAGCGCTTTTTCTACCTGTACAGATACAAACGGGATAGTTTCTTGTGCTATATGTGCTATTGCTTTTTGTAAATCTTTAAGCCCTTCTCTTCCTTTACATACGTAAGCTTTTATACCGTGCTCATTAATAAGCCTTCTTACCATTTGTAACCTGTCTTCACCCGAATATACAATGGTGGGTATTTTTATCTTTTTTTCTTTTAATTTTTTTATTAAATCTTCACCGGATTTATACGTTTGCTCTCTGTAGTCTTCTTTGAATGATAAATCGGCAATTAATAAGTCATAAGGTTCATGATCTTGATTGGCTTTCATAATTTTTAAAAAAGCATCATCACAATATTGCACTTGATGTATGGTTGTTACCCCTACTTCTTTTAATGTTGACAACACTCCTTTGCTGGTGTCATCCATATCTTCTGCTACCAGTACTTTTTTATACATATTATATAGTAATTTTACATTTAAACCCTTTATTGGGTGCTGATTCAAATATAATATGTCCTCCAACAGATTTTATACGGTTTTCCGCATTCACTAATCCGTTTCTCTTAACAATGGTACAGCCTACTCCGTTATCTTTATAAATAATTGATACCTTATTTCCTTTTTCTTCAAAAGCTATCGTTACCAAACTTGCTCGGCTGTATTTATTCATATTAGTCATTAACTCTTTTAATGCTCTGTATACCATATTTTTTTTATGAATATTTACCGATTGCCAATTTATGGTATGTATGTGGTTGGTGATTACAGTTAAGTTTTTATTCTGGTAACTACTTACTAAATCCTGTAAAATTTCTGCAAAGTCAATAGTATCATCTATTACGTAATTATTTCTTGATATATCTCGTGCTTTATGATATATCATATCTAAATCATCTAAAATTTCTGTTGTTGAACTTTTTTGCCCTTGTAATTTTACCATTATTTGATAAATATCATTCGCTATTACGTCATGTACTGTTTTAGAAATGCGCCCTTCCGTTTGAATTACATTTTCTACCACCTTTTTCTTATTTTTTTCACGGTAAAAGAAATAACCAACTAATGAGCTTGATGCTACAAAAACAACTAAAAATTGATAGCTTAATAATTTTTTACTTTTACTTTCTGCTTCTAGCTCCTTTTCTCTAGCTTTAAGTTCACTTTCTCTGGCTTTAAGTTCACTTTCTCTAGCTCTCTTTTCCTCTTCTATCTTGTCATACTTTAATAAAGCAAACTTATTTGTATTGTTTTGAGTTACACTATTTATACTATCGGTTATTTTTTTATATTCTTTACTATATGTATCACTCCCTAGCTCCACTAATAATCCTAGAGAATTTTGTAAATATGAACTATTATTAAGTTCCTTGGCCAACTCTAAACTTTTTAATGCATATACTTTTGCTTTTAGCTGTTCGCCATTTTCCTTATAATAGGCTGACAAATGAGAATAACTTGTATAAAGTTTAGGATCTTCTTTCTTTTTTCTTATTTCTAAAGCTTGCAACATTTCATGCAAACCATCTTTCTTATTTATTTTTGATTTTACAACTCCTAAATTATCAACCACCATAGCAAGTATAAGAGAGTCATTTACTTTTATTGCTTTTTCATACGTTTTTTTCAATAACGGCAATGCTTTATTAAATTCTTTTTTCTCTTTATAAACATTTGAAATATTATTAAAAAGAATTATGCTATCACTCTGTGTTTTAGCATATCTAAACGCTTCCTTATATAGATTAAAGGCTTTATCTAAATTCTCCTGTTTTTTATACAAAATCCCCAAATGGTTAAATAGACTTATTTTTATCTTATCTAAATAGTTAGATTTTTCCTGCTCATTTATAACCTTAAGAGCTTCTATTGCATTTATTTCACTATCATCATAGAATCCAAGGTTTAATTCTATACTGGCTTTTCTAGATAAACAATAAGCTATTTTATCTTTTTCTTCTTTTTCTATTGCTAGTTTGAGATATTTATCAAAAAAAAGATAGGATTTATTCAAATCAGACTCATTAACATACTTTTGTGCTAACTCAGAATAGTAAGATAGACTATCTATATTATTTTGACTAAAAGACGGTAATACAACTATTCCTAATAAAAAAAAGAGGAATGATTTCTTTAATTTTTTCATTCCTCTAAAATATTAAATTTCAGCTATATTTTACATATTTCAGTTGTTAATTACCGGTTGGTGGCGGTGGCGGAGGGGGAGGTATAATTTCTCCATCTTCCCCGCAACAGTCTCCGTCTGCTTTTATAGTTTTACTTATGGTTGGTTGGTTTTCGGTTAAATCATCGTTATCTGTGCATGAAAATAACATTAGATTAAGGGAAACCACAAAAATTACTATTCCTATTTTTTTCATTTTGTTCTATTGTTAAAATTTTACATGAATGTTGCTGTTCGAGTCTTGCATCGAACTTGTTTATGCTGTGCTTAAACACGTTTTAAAAGGCCTTTTGAGAAGTGAGAGAGCAGAGTGTAAAGTGACGATGCACTTCTCGGTTCATGTTACAAAACACTCAACTCAACTGATAGAAAAGACAAGTAAACGGTAACCTTAAAAGCAGCTATTTGCTCATCAATTCTGACACAAATGAACAGAGAATCAATAGGAATCTCAGGAATAAAAAAGGAAAGAAAAGAGAAAGTTTCAGGAAGCTTTTTTCCTAAAACTTTCCGAAATTTAACCCAACCAAAAACCAAACTATACTATTTAAAACCAAACTATTATGCATCAAAAAATCGTAACATTAGCATTTGAAAAAACAAAAGACAGAGTAAAAAAAGAAGATGGAATTTCACTATCAAAAACCAAAGCAGCAGAATACTTGTCCATTTTTTTAAAAGATGAACATGGAGTTATTTATGGCGAAAAAAGTTTACGCCAAGTGTATAACGGTAATATTGATATATCACAACCGGAAGTTCTTAAAGGAATTTGTAATTTTTTAGGGTATAACACCTATGAAGACTTTTTAGCAGACTATAAAAAAGACAATAACCCGGAAATACCTACTCCTGAACTTACTATAGGAAAAAGAGGTAAAGGTATATTAGAATATTTAGCTAAACGAAGTAGATGGGTATATGGGGCCATGACTGGTATTATAATGTCTATTGGAATTTCTTATTTTTCAATACAACATCAACAAAAGATGATAAAGATTGAAGGTACTTGTGAGTATTCTTATTTTGACAAACAAGGCAACCCCAGAGTTTGGTACGGTAAAAATGCCCATGGTGATTTAGAATTGTTTACCTCCTACGGCTTACATCCTGAAACAGGAAAAACATTAAAACCCATAAGTAATTATATGATTAACAAATATATTTGCCCGAAATAAAAATAGTTGTAGCTTTTAATTTTTCTCCTTACTTCCCCTCTCAAAATAAGCACTAGAAACAATAAAAAAAGGCAGCATATCTATGCTACCCCAGCTGTTTTCATAACAGAATATTTTTAATTGTAATTTATTCTTTTAAAAATTCTGTGTTTTTATCAAATCTAATTCGTTAATCGTTTATTTTATATAATACTAAAACCTGTAACCATACCATTCGTCTACACATAGAGGTACTCCACCTAATTATGTAAAAACAATTCCTTAAAGCCGCGTACTTTTACTGTGTAATTAATTAACGCTGAATAGTTATTAGAAAAGGAGCAGTCCGGGGGGACATTGCTTCTTTTCTCATTTTATAGAATAAAAACAATACGTATGTGTCGTCCTAAAAAACCATTACAGTTTTTTAGTATGATTAAAGATATAAAATCTCTCAACAAACATGTGTTTG
>NZ_JBOCUK010000037.1:0-26543 GCF_050606265.1 Tenacibaculum sp. TC6
AAGGATTAAAAATTATTTTTACGCCTAGTTCAGATTTTAAAAGTGAGCTTACTAAAATATCTTTTGAAAAGCAATAATAGTCAACTATCATAAATTAATTCTTCAAAGCACTCAAAATAAATTATTTAAAAATTTCGACATGAGTATCAGAACATCTTAAATTTTATTCCGAGTGGATACCTTTATTATTTATATAAAAGAAGCTGTTTTCACAGCTTCTTTTTTCTTTTTACTCTTTAGTTTCCGTATGTTTACATTATGGGCAAAATTTTAATTACCGGTGGTACCGGATTAATAGGAACACATTTACAAAAAGCGTTGATGAGTAATAACCATGAAGTGGTAATACTTACACGCTCTCCTAAAAAAGAAAACGAATTTGAGTGGGATATTGAAAAGCAATATATTCATGAAAAAGCGTTTGAAAATGTTACTCACATTATCCATTTAGCCGGTGCCGGTATTGCTGATAAACGATGGACAAATAAAAGAAAACAAGAAATAATAAATAGCCGTGTAGCCACAGCCAATCTTTTATTTTCGTATGTAAAAAAATTACAACTCAATTTGCAAGGGTTTATAGCTGCTTCCGGTATAGGATACTATGGTGCTATTACTGTTAACACCATTTTTACAGAGAACGACGCCCCGGAAAACGATTATATTTCTATAGTTTGTATAGAATGGGAAAAAGCCAGTAATCAATTCACACAACTTGGTATTCCGGTTACTATTTTACGAACCGGAGTAGTTTTGAGTAAAAAAAACGGAGCTTTAGCCAAAATGAACACTCCGTTATTTTTAGCAATTTTAGGTAATGGAAAACAATACATGCCTTGGATTCATATTAATGATCTTTGCGCTTTATACTGTAAAGCTGTTGATTCCTCTGATTTTACAGGTATATTTAATGCCGTAGCTCCTAACCATCAAACAAATGCTTCTTTTACCAAAGCCATTTCAACAATTACTCAAAAACCTGTTTTACCAATACCTATTCCCACATTTATGTTATCTTTAATTTTAGGAGAACTCTCTTCTATTTTAGTAAAAGGAAGTAGAGTATCAGCCACAAAAACAAATTCACAGTATGCATTTGCCTATACTAATTTAACAAAAGCTCTTGAAGATTTATTAGCCTAATACACTTCCTTTTTATTTTCTCGCTTTATATATCAAAACGGTAATTTATTTTAAATGAAGCCCCCCAGTTAGTTCGTTGCAAATGTTGATTAAAATTATCTGTAACAACTAAATATACATAAGAAAGCGGTTTGTATTCCCATTACAACCTACTGCTTACATTAAAAGCATTTCTTTGGGTGTTATACTGTACATAGGTAGTCCAGTTAAGCTGATTATTAAAAAACAATTCACCGGTAAAACGAGCTAAATGAAAAGTATCTTTTCCTAGTTCGTTTAAATCAATCTTGTTCACCTGATAGGTTAAAGCCAAATTAGCAAATGGTAATAATTGGTAGTTAGTATACACCTCTCCTGTGGTTCTTTTTCCTCCGTAATAAGTACCTTTTTGCACGTTAAACTGATACCTGAATTGCTGATTATTGGCAGAGTTATATCCCAACTTAATAGTTCCGTACTTATATATTCCGGTTTGTATAGGATGTCCGTTACCCAAAGCATCAAATCCGTATTTTAAGTGAACATAATTGTAATTAAAAATATAGTATAGTGCTGATAAATCTTTGAAAAACACAGCTGAATTTAAATAATGTGATATCTGATTGAGTTTTTTATCTTCATCATAATAAGTATCATTACTATAATTTAAAAGCCGAATAGAGTTTATGCTTTTAGAATGCTCATAAAACTTTTCATATTGCGCTCCAAAAGTTGTTTGCATATACCCTTCACGTACACTATTTTGATGAACAGCATCATAATTATACAACCTTGGAGTAAAACCTACTTCTGTTATGTAATTTTTTTCTACATTTTTTATAGAGGCATTCCAGTTTAATCCTCTTCTATTATACCATATTCCTGCATTAACAAAAGTGTTTTTATCTGAGATATTTTCGCTAAAGCTTTTTGCATAGTTAAAAACTCCCAACCACTTTTTATTGTTTGATTTATAATTCAAATTTCCTCCTATAACTCTGTTATAATCTGCAACAAATTTAAACCCGTCAACTTCTTGTTTATTAATAGCAAATAAAGTGGTCGTAAAGTTTTTTGATAACTGTTGCTCTGCTACCAAAACACCAAAATTTTGCGCAGATACTTTTTCATTTTCAGACGTTTGTACATTTAAAGCTCCTATTCTTGTTTTTGAAGTAAGGTTTCCGGATAATTTTAATCCAAATTGTATGGTGCTTTTTTCACCTATTCTTCTTGAATAAAAAGGATTTACCTCATCAACTCCTAAGTTTGAAAATAAATCAGAGTTTTCAAGAAAAAAATTACGTCGCTCAGGAAAAAACACAGAGAACCTTGTTAAGTTGGTAACCTGTTGATCAACTTCTATTTGTGAAAAATCAGGATTCAAGGTAGCATCTAATTTTAAAGAAGAACTAAGATTGTACTGTACATCTAAACTAGGTTTATACGAAGTGTTTTTATGATTCGTTTTAAGTTCTTCTTGATAATTTACCGTAAAAGACGGAGTAACGGAAAACCGGGAAACTAATTTAGCGGGTAGTGAATCTACCTTAAACTTCTCTGTAAAACGCAAATCAAAAGTAGGGTAATTTCTATCCACTCTTTTCAGAATTGTCCATGAGTTATTTTTAATATCTCGTGTATAAAACTGAACTCCGAAAACACCTTGTTTAGCATCATAATTCAAGGCTTTTAAAGGAATCGCTATTTCATATATCTTTTTATTTCCTTGTATCGCTGTTTTCGATTTCCACACAGCATTCCAACTAAAACTTAAATTATACCCTTCTTTTCGCCTTTCTATAAGTCCGTCAGACTGATTTCCTAATGAGTTTACAGCAAAAAAATAAGCATTTTGCTCTTGATTTTGCGTGTCAAAAATCATAATAAAAGCATCGCTAAAAGCGATAGATACATCTCTTTTTAGCGTACTTACCTGTGTTTTTTCTGTAGTATCATTATAAACAGCACTAATAAACATATAGTTTTTATTGTGAAAAATTTTTACTGAAGTTTGATTCTCCGCCAATCCTTTATCGGTAGGCATATAATTACTAAACCCCGTGTACTCAGGCACTATTTTCCACACCTCTTCATCTAGTTGCCCGTCAAGAGTCACCGTTTCTTTTTTAAAAGGAATAACGTTGTTTTGGGATACCACCTGATGCACACTTAGCAAGAAAAACAGCCAATATATAAGAGTTTGTAGTTTGTACATATTACTTTATATTTTGGTAGCTGTTTTACTTATTATTTTCCAACCTTGGGTTGTTTTCTTCAGTAAAAAAAGATCTATGAATGTCCATTTTCTGGCAGGAATAGAAATTTCAACAGTAGCCGTTGCTATGTCTTTAACTATATCTATTGATTGTATTTTTCCGTAACGCCCATTAAAGGTTCCTTTAGCACTTCCATTAAAAAGAAGACAATACTCTTTCGGACTCATTTTTTTAAATTCATCCCTAACGGTTAAATACAAAGTGGCTTCATTATAAAACGCACTTTCTAAAAGTTCTAACTCATTATAAGAACTTCCTTTTATATAATCTTGTAGTGTTTGTTCAATTAAAGATGTCTCCGGTGAATTATTTATTGAACATTCTTTTTTACAAAGAGACGTGGTTGTTTCTTTTTTTACAGTTACGTTTTCCTGAGCATTTAAAACTACAGATACATTAAAAAAAATAAAAGCTAGTACATATTTCATTTTATAAGTTTTTAAAATTCGATTCAAAACTCATAAAACGAGACACCAAAAAGATTTTGAGTTATAAAACAGGCGTCCTAAATTATAATTCAGGACTCAAATAAGACTATATAAACTGTTTTTTATATTCTGAAGGAGTTTTTCCTACAATCTTTTTAAACGTTGCATAGAAAGTTGATTTCGATGAAAATCCGGCTTCATAACCTATGGCTTCTAAAGTATATTGTTCTTTTTCTTGTAGTAATTTTTTTGCTTCTTCTACCCTATACTCATTAATAAACTGAGCAAAACTTTTTCCTAAATTATCATTTAGTAATTGTGATAATTTATGAGGCAGTATATGAAGTTGATCTGCTACATCTTTTAATTTTACATCAGCACTTTTATACAATTCTTTTTCTTTCATCAAGGTCATAAGACTTTCTAGTAAATCATTTGCCTCACTAAACTCTATTTTCTTTGAATTGTACTTTTCAGGAATATCTTGAAAAATTGTTTCTCTGTTCTTTTTGAAAAGTAAAAAGAACAACAAACCATAAAAGACAAAAGAAAAAGTTAAGGTTCCTACCAAGTATAAATAGAAAAAACCAACAATGTACGCTATATAAATTAATGCATTACCTATAAAAACCCCTACCAACCACAATTCAGAAGTAGTTAATGGTGTACTTTCTATTACTTTTTTAAAAATATCTTTAAGTAAGTAACCGGAGGCGACTATATAAATACCCCAAACCGCATAAATAAACTTAATAAAGTAAGCATTCCAAAAAAACAGATGATCTTGATAAGGTTTAAATATTCCTGCCAAAACAATAAAGGCTAACAAAATTAAAAAGTGAGTTTTTCCTTGTTTGGGAATGCTTTTTCTATTTTCTATAGAAGCTTTTATATAGTTAAATAAAGAGATTCCTATTAAAAAACATGCTGATAGCCCCACTTGTAATATCCAAAAGTTTCTTTCTTCTCTAGGAGTAAAAATAGTATAGACTGATTTTCCTATTCGAATACATAACATTAACAATAAGACTCCTAATAAAAAGTTTTGGGTTCTTTTTAACTTGTGAAAAAAAAGAAAATAAACACTCAATAATAAACCGTTAAAAACACCTAACGAACAAAAAAAGAACAATATGGGGTTATCAAATTTCACTAAAACGTCATTATTTAAGTTGCTAAAATAAAAAAAGCCCGAAAAAATTCCGGGCTTATCCTATTTTTAATATAAAAATTAAATTTTAGTCTGGTTTATCGTTAAGTTAGTTGATAAATCTTGACCTTGAACTTTCATTGCCATATTAATTTTAGATTCAGTAAGAACTCCTGATTTTCTATCGATATTCATAGAACCGGTTATATCTCCTTCTGCAATTCCGGAAACTTTACCACTTACATCTAATACAACATTTTTAGCAGAAATTGTTTTAACTTTATAGGTAAAGTTTAAATCCATTCCTTTATTACTTTTTGTCATTGTCCAAGAATCACCTACAGCTACAGCTTTTTCCGGGTAAATTACATTACTAGATTGATCAGTAAACTCTCCAGCTCCAGGAACATTAGGCTCTACTTTAGTTTCTAAAACCTTTCCTAACTTATCCCCTTTCATTAAAATAGTAGCTTCTAACATAGGTGCCATTTGAGACTTCATCATTTTTCCGGTTTCATCTAACTCTTCATCTTTTTTAGTTGAGTCATATGATACTTGCATAGCACCTTGTTTCATATCCATTACCATTTTGGTAAATTTAGATGTACTTTCATAAGTATCACTTGAAACATTAGTGATATCATATTTCATTTGAATGTTCATATCCGTAGTCATTACTCCCATGCCCATCACCTGAGCCATTTTCATATTCATTGTATATGAATCTCCTTTTTCATACTTTAAACGAAGTAATACTTTCTCTTGTGCCATTGTTATTGTTGAAACAAATAATAACAAAGCCATAATTTTTTTAGTCATTTTTAATCAAATTTTAATTTTTGCGAATATACGCAAATAAAAAAATCAAAATTTCTTAATTCCTATTTTGATTCTATTTTTTTTTTAGTCACATTTGAATAACTATTACTTAACCATGAAAGCTACCACAAATATAAACATCAATAATACAATGTTTTATAACAAACAAAATCTTACAAATAACACACTAGTACAGCTGTATAAACAAATGCTTTTACCTCGGTTAATAGAAGAAAAGATGTTAATTCTATTACGACAAGGTAAAATATCAAAATGGTTTAGCGGTATAGGTCAAGAGGCCATTTCTGTAGGTGTTACTTTAGCTTTAACCAAAGACGAATACATCTTACCTATGCATAGAAACTTAGGGGTTTTTACCTCTCGTGAAATTCCTTTATATCGTTTATTTTCTCAATGGCAAGGTAAAGCCAATGGTTTTACAAAAGGTAGAGATAGAAGTTTTCACTTTGGTACCCAACAATACAAAATTGTGGGAATGATTTCTCATTTAGGACCTCAATTAGGAATTGCCGGAGGAATTGCATTAGCTAATAAATTAAAAGGTGATAAAAAGGCTTGCGCTGTTTTTACCGGTGATGGTGGTACCAGTGAAGGCGATTTCCACGAAGCCTTAAATGTAGCTTCTGTTTGGAGCTTACCGGTTTTATTCTGCGTCGAAAACAACGGATACGGCCTTTCAACTCCTACTTCCGAACAATATAATTGCGAGCATATTGCGGATAGAGGAATCGGATACGGAATGGAATCACACATCATTGACGGAAACAATATTTTAGAAGTTTATACCAAAGTTTCTGAACTAGCAGAAAGTATTAGAGAAAATCCCAGACCTATTTTATTAGAGTTTAAAACATTCAGAATGCGAGGTCATGAAGAAGCTAGCGGCACCAAATACGTACCTGATGAATTAATGGAACAATGGGCCTTAAAAGATCCTATTGACAATTATAGAAATTTTCTTGTAGAGGAAAAAATATTGACTCCGGAAGAAGATGAAAATTTTAAAAATGAATTAAGAACTACAATTCAAGAGCATCTTAATACTACTTTTGAAGAAGAAACTATTACCTCTTCTGTTGAAAATGAGTTGAATGATGTATATAAAAAATACACTCCCCTTTCTGCTCCGCCAAATTCTACCCATGAAAATATTCGTTTAATCGATGCTATCTCTAAAGGTTTAAAACAGGCTATGGAGCGCAGTGACGATTTAGTTATTATGGGACAAGATGTTGCCGAGTATGGAGGTGTATTTAAAATTACGGAAGGTTTTGTAGAAGCATTTGGAAAAGAAAGGGTACGCAATACCCCTATCTGTGAATCTGCTATTGTATCTATGGCCTATGGTTTGGTTGTTAATAAAATGAAAGCTGTTATGGAAATGCAATTTGCTGATTTTGTTTCTACCGGATTCAATCCTATTGTAAATTTATTAGCTAAATCACATTATCGTTGGAATCAGGAAGCTGATGTTGTTATACGAATGCCTTGTGGTGCCGGTGTTGGTGCAGGTCCTTTTCATTCACAAACCAACGAAGCTTGGTTTACTAAAACCCCGGGATTAAAAGTTGTGTACCCTGCATTTCCTTACGATGCTAAGGGATTGTTAACTGCAGCTATTAACGACCCCAACCCTGTACTATTTTTTGAACATAAAGGATTATACAGAAGTATTTATCAAGAAGTTCCTACTGATTATTATACACTTCCTTTAGGGAAAGCTTCTGTTTTAAAAGAAGGAAACGAGGTTACCATTATTAGTTTTGGTGCCGCTGTACATTGGGCTTTAGAAACACTAGAACAAGTATCTGTAGCTGCAGATCTTATTGACTTGCGAAGCTTACAACCCTTAGATACAGAAACCGTTTATACATCCGTTAAAAAAACAGGTAAAGTAATTATTTTACAAGAAGATTCTTTATTTGGAAGTATTTCCAGTGATATTTCTTCACTTATTATGGAAAATTGTTTTGAGTACTTAGACGCCCCTGTAAAAAGAGTAGCTAGTATAGAAACTCCTATTCCGTTTGCAGGAAATTTAGAAAAGCAATACTTACCTAAAGAACGTTTTAAAGATGAACTTTTACAACTAATTGCCTATTAAAAATAAAAAAAGCTCACTAAAAGTGAGCTTTTTTATTTATTCTATAGTCGTTAAAAATCCTGTTGTATACTCCAAGACTCTAATATTTCTTTAAATGTTTTAATAAACATACCTCCTAAGGCTCCGTTTACTACTCTATGATCGTATGAATGCGACACAATCATTTTATGACGGATTCCTATGAAATCTCCTTCAGGAGTTTCTACAACCGAAGGCATTTTTCTAATAGCGCCTAAAGCTAAAATAGCAACCTGAGGTTGATTGATTATAGGTGTTCCCATAATCGACCCAAAGCTTCCTACGTTAGTAACAGTATAAGTACCACCTTGAATTTCATCCGGCTTTAATTTATTAGCTCTTGCTCTATTTGCTAAATCATTCACCTGCTTAGTCATTCCTACCAAGTTTAACTGATCTGCATTTTTAATTACAGGAACAATTAAGTTACCATCCGGTAAAGCAGCTGCCATTCCTAAATTAATATTACCTCTTTGAATGATTTTATCACCATCAACTGAAATATTAATTAACGGGTGTTTTTTAATCGTTTGAGCAACAGCTTGCATAAAAATTGGAGTAAAAGTTAACTTCTCACCTTCTCTTTTAAAATAAGCATCTTTAACCTTATTTCTCCAATTTACAATATTGGTAACATCTATCTCAATAAAAGACTGAACATGTGCAGATGTTTGCACTGAATCAACCATATGTTTAGCAATCAATTTACCCATACGGCTCATTTCTATCACCTGATCCTGACCTCCTAACGTAATAGCCGTTGAAACTGTTTTTTCAACAGGAGCAGCTTTTGGTTGAGCAGCCACAGGCTTTTCAACTACTTTTGGTTGACTACCTCTATTTTCTATATATGATAAAATATCATTTTTAGTAACTCTTCCTTCTTTTCCTGTTCCTTGAATTGTTTCTAATTCTTGAATAGAAATTCCTTCAGTTTGTGCAATACTTTTTACTAAAGGTGAATAAAAACGATCACTTGACGAAATATCTATAGCAGTAGCAACTACTTCTTTAGCCGCCTCAACTGTTTTTTCTACAGCAGCAACAGCTGCCGATTGTACCTCCTCTTTCTTTGGGCTTTCAGCAGTTTCTCCTCCTTCACCTTCAATTTCTATAATTGCAATAGTTTCTCCAACTTGAACAACTGCATCTTTTTCAAACAGTATTTCTATTAACTTACCTTCAACTTCACTAGGTACTTCGCTATCTACTTTATCCGTTGCAACTTCTACAATAGTATCATCAATTTCAATTGTATCTCCAACTTCTTTTAGCCAAGAAGTAATTGTTGCTTCTGCAACACTTTCACCCATTTTAGGTAACTTCAATTCGTATCTAGCCATGTTTTATGATTTTTAACGCTTGCGAATTTACTAAAAACTAATGATTTTTTCTATTTTTAATAGAAAAACATTTGTCTTATTTATGCTTTAATTTACATTATTCTTAAAAAAAACAACAATTAAAATACTTTTCTATAAAAAAAACTATTTTAATCTCTGTATTTTAAAGATTTTTCATTCTGTATTTAGACGGTTAACTGGTATAAAAAATTACAAAAAATAAATTTATACTATAAAAAAAAGTCGCAATTTAATTTATTGCGACTTTTTTTATACCCAATCTTTAGGTTCTTTTAATATTTTGGTGAGCCTTTCTTCTTCTGAGCCTTCACTTGGATGATAATCATATTTCCACTGAACAACAGGAGGTAAACTCATTAATATACTTTCTATTCTTCCGTTAGTTTTCAATCCAAATAAAGTACCTCTATCATGTACTAAATTAAACTCTACATAACGCCCTCTTCTTACTTCTTGCCAATCTTTATGCTCTTGTGTATAAGTTATTTTTTTTCTTTTTTCAACAATAGGTACATATGAATTTAAAAAGCTATTACCTACTTCTGCTACAAAATCAAAACGATTTTGTATTGAAAACTCTTCAGTTTCTTTTAAATAATCAAAAAACAAACCTCCAACACCTCTGGCTTCATCTCTATGAGAATTCCAAAAATACTCATCACATGTTTTTTTAAATTTAGTATAAAACTCATTATTGTGAGCATCACAAGCCTTTTTACATACTGAATGAAAATGTACTGCATCTTCATCAAACAAATAGTACGGAGTTAAATCCTGACCTCCTCCAAACCATTGCGTTACAATTTCACCGTCACCATTATACATTTCAAAATAACGCCAGTTTGCGTGAACTGTGGGTACAAAAGGACTTTTAGGATGAATTACTAAACTTAATCCGCAAGCAAAGAAATTACCATGAGCTACTCCAAATTGTTTACGTAACAACTCCGGTAATTCACCATGTACAGCAGAGATATTTACACCTCCTTTTTCAAAAACCTCTCCATTTTCAATTACTCGTGTTCTTCCTCCTCCGCCTTCAGCTCGTTCCCAAATATCTTCTCTAAACCTTGCTTTTCCATCAACTTCTTCCAATTTTGATGTAATTGTATCTTGTAGATTTTGAATATAAGCGTAAAATTGTTCTTTCATTCTTTGTTTATATTGAAAGGCAAAAGTAATTATTCTATTATATCTTTAGAATGAATTTTCTTAATTGTTTCTGTTGTCGCTGCTGTTACTGATAGTGGTAGTACTAAAATAACTCCTACTACCGGAATTAATAAAAACACAATAAATACAAGACCATTTCCTATAGCTACTCCTTTATTTTTCCAAACAAAATCAATACTCTCTTTATATTTATAATGACGTTCTAATGTATAATCCATATTTCCAAAACCTGCGTAATATGCTTGCATTATAAATAATATAATGGTTGACAAAAATCCTATTACCGGTATAAATCCTAATAATAAGATAGGTATGGTTAAAAAAAGTTCTCTAAATAAATTTCTAACATTTATTCTAATACCTCTTATTAATTGTTCTTGAAAAGAAGAAACTCTGTGTTGTTGATTGTCTCCTTTTAAATATTTTTCAATTTTTTCTGAAACAGGACTCATAAAAGGCGCAGACAAGGCCATTACTATGTGTTTATACAGTACTAAACCTACAGCTACGATTAATAAGCCACTTAAAAAGGTACTTATAACTTCAAATGTTTTCTTTCCAAACTCCCATTTCCAAAAATTAGCTATATAATGCCCTATATTATCTGAAAAAGAATAGGCTAAGGTTCCTACAACAATAGCGGTTATAATACTTATGGCTATTGGAATGGCAAAGTATTTCCATAGTTTTAATTTTGAAATTAAAGGGAAAGCTTTGGCATAGGCTTGTATTCCTCTGAAAATATTTTGAATCATAGTGTACAATTTTATTTAGTTATAAAAATACAAACCTCTTTCTAAAAATAGAAAGAGGTTTGTATTATTTTGATGTTAAAAGAAATTTTACAATACAGGCTTGATAAATTCTTCTAACTCCTTTTCATTTATCTCATTTACCTTATCCCAATTCATATCTTTTGACGGATAGGCAGCTCCACGTCTAATGCTTAAGAACTTTTTATCTTTACTTATCAAATAAGTGGTAGGGTAATCTAATTTATGGAAAAATCCATAAGATTCTGTGTACGACTTATTATCAAACTTTTTTGTAGAGGGTATTAAATGAATTCTGGCATCTAACTTTTCTTGCATTCTTTTAATTCCATCTAAATCATCCCAGAAAAACATAATAAATTCTACTTTATTATTATATTTTTCAACCATTTTATTCAAAGCCGGAATATCTCCCCAACAAGGAGCACATCTAGTAGAAGCAGCAATTAAAACAATTGGTTTTTTTACTTTATCTGTACTAACGGTTTTACCTTGAATAGTTACAAAATCGTAGTTTAATAAATATGAGCCGATAAGGCATTTACTAATTAATTCTTCTGCTGAACTTTCTCCGCAATTGTTAACAGCAAAATTGTAATACACTTTTTCTTGAGCGAAAAAACTTGTTGAAAACAAAAAACTTAATACGAGTACTATTTTCTTCATATACTTTAGGGTAATTAAGGGGATTATGTTTATTATGCCTTATATTCTTTAACCGCGTCAATAAATGCTTTTGCATTCTCTAACGGAACATTTGGCAAAATTCCATGCCCCAAGTTAACAATATATTTGTCTTTACCAAACTCATTTATCATTTGGTGTACCATTTTTTTAATTTCAGCCGGTGGCGACAACAATCTTGCAGGATCAAAATTACCTTGTAATGTAATATTTCCACCTGTTAAATAACGAGCATTTCTAGCTGAACATGTCCAATCAACTCCAAGGGCTGATGCGTTTGATTTGGCCATTACATCTAACGCGAACCAACATCCTTTTCCGAAAGCGATTACCGGAGTTTCATCTTTTAACGCTTCTATTATTTGATTAATGTACTGCCATGAAAATTCCTGATAATCTGTTGGAGATAACATTCCTCCCCATGAATCAAAAATTTGAACAGCATTTACACCTGCCTTTACCTTTGCCTTTAAATATGCAATAGTGGTCAACGTTATCTTACTAAGCAATTCGTGTGCCAAAACCGGTTGAGAAAAACAAAATTCTTTTGCTTTATCAAAATTTTTAGACCCTTGACCTTGTACCATATAACATAAAATAGTCCATGGCGAGCCTGCAAATCCAATTAACGGAATTTCATCGTTTAATTTCTCTTTGGTTGCTTTTATAGCATCCATTACATACCCTAACTCTTCATGAACATCCGGAATAATTACCTGATCTAGACTTTTTCTATCTCTGATCGGATTTGGTAAATAAGGACCAAAATTAGGTTTCATTTCAACCTCTACATTCATTGCCTGAGGAACCACTAAAATATCAGAAAATAAAATTGCGGCATCCATTCCATATCTACGTATTGGTTGCACAGTTATTTCTGAAGCTAATTCCGGAACTCTACAACGTGTAAAAAAATCATATTTTTCACGTAATTCCATAAACTCAGGTAAATACCTACCTGCTTGACGCATCATCCATACTGGTGGACGTTCAACTGTTTCGCCTTTAAGGGCTCTTAAAAATAAATCGTTTTTAATCATTTTTAAATTAACGCCTTTACGAATATAGTAAAGTAATTCCTATTTTTATAATTATACTTTTTGTACTATTTACCGTAAAGTCTTTTTTTATTACATTTTAGCTACTGCTTCCATTGATTTTTCTATGGCTTTTGTAATCTTTTTAACATCTTTTTCTGTTATTGCTGATGACAAGAACCATGCTTCAAATTGTGATGGCGGTAAAAACACTCCGTTTTTTATCATTTCCCAAAAGAATACTGCAAATTTCTTTGTATTAGATGTTTGAGCATCTTCAAAGTTTTCTACTTCTTTATTTGTAAAAAACGGGTTAATCATAGAACCGAATCTGTTAACGGTAATCTCTACTCCGTATTTTTTTGCCGATTCTAATAAAAACACCTCAATAATTTGAGCTAACTCATTGAACTTTTCGTACGGATTTTGTTTTTTCAGCTCTGTTAAAGTTGATATTCCTGCTGCCATAGCTATAGGGTTTCCACTTAACGTTCCTGCTTGGTACATTCCGCCTAAAGGTGCCACCATTTCCATAATTTCATTTCTAGCTCCGTAAGCTCCAACCGGAAAACCACCTCCTATAACTTTACCTAAACATGTTATATCCGCTTCTACATCAAATAATTCCTGTGCACCTCCAAATTTTGAACGGAAGCCTGTCATTACTTCATCTACTATTAATAAAGCTCCTTTTGAATTTACATACTCTTTTAACTCTTTTAAAAAGTTATTTTGAGGTGTAACAACTCCCATATTTCCAGCTACCGGTTCAATAATAACTCCTGCAATATCATCATGAGTTTCAAAGTGCAATTTTACACTTTCTAGATCATTATACTTAGCAATTAACGTATTTTTAACAGCTCCTTCCGGTACTCCTTTACTTCCCGGTAAGCTTAATGTAGCTAATCCGGAACCCGCTGCTACAAGAAGAGCATCTTGATGTCCATGATAACATCCTGAAAATTTAATAATTTTATCTTTTCCTGTAAAAGCTCTTGCTAAACGAATTCCGCTTAACACTGCTTCTGTTCCTGAATTAACAAAACGTACTTTATCCATTCCCGGAAAAGCATCACAAATAATTTTAGCTAATTTAATTTCATTTTTAGTCGAAGCTCCAAACGAATAGCCATTTTTTAAGGCCTTAGTAATTGCACTTTGTACTTTTTTGTGGCGATGTCCTAAAACCATCGGTCCGTACGACAAAACCAAGTCAACATAGGTATTCCCATCAACATCTGTAATTTTGCTTCCTTTCGCCTTTTTTATAAATAACGGATTCCCTCCAACAGAGGCAAATGCACGTACAGGAGAATTTACCGCCCCCACTAAATGCTCTAATCCTTTTGTGTATAGTTCTTGTGATTTTTTAAATTCCATATGTATATTTTTGTCTGTTTGAATACGTATTTGAGAGCTAAAATTAATAAACCTACTTCTCAAATTTATTCGCTATAACAATCTTATTGTTTAGTTAACACTCTTGCCGCTTCTTTAGCAAAATAAGTTATAATTATATCAGCTCCGGCACGTTTCATTGAAAGTAAACTTTCCATCATTACTCTTTCTCCGTCTATCCATCCTTTTTCTGCTGCTGCTTTTACCATAGCATATTCTCCACTTACATTATAACAAGCAATTGGACGATCGAAATTATTTTTTAAATCTCGTATAATATCAAGGTAAGATAATGCCGGTTTTACCATTAAAATATCTGCTCCTTCTTCATCATCAAAAGTAGCTTCACGTAATCCTTCATCTCTGTTTGACGGATCCATTTGATACGTTCGTCTATCTCCAAAAGAAGGTGTAGAATCTACCGCTTCTCTAAAAGGTCCATAAAATGCTGACGCATATTTTACAGAATATCCCATAATTGGAATATTTGGAAATCCTGTATTATCAAGGGCTTCTCTCATCATTGCAACTGTGCCATCCATCATTCCTGAAGGTGCTACCATATCCGCTCCGGCTTTGGCGTGCGATACTGTTTGTTTTGCCAAATTTACCAACGTAGCATCGTTATCTACGTCATGGTTATGTATAACTCCGCAATGTCCGTGCGATGTATATTCACAAAAACATACATCTGTAATTACATATAAACTTGGGTAATTTTTCTTGATAAAACGAATTGCTTGCTGCATAATTCCATTATCATTCCAAGTTTCAGTTCCTTCATCATCTTTTTTTGAAGGAACTCCGAATAATAATACCGCCGGAATATTTAGCGCTACTACTTCTTCTAATTCTTTAGATATGGTATCTAAAGAATAACGTTTAATTCCCGGCATAGAAGGTATTTCTACTTCTATTCCTGTTCCTTCTTCTATAAATAACGGATAAATAAAATCATCTACAGATAATTTAGTTTCTCTAACCAATCTGCGGATATTTTCTGTTTTTCTAAGTCTTCTGGTTCTAAACATTGATTTAGGTATAAAATCAAAAAAGATAAAAAAGTATGCTTTTTTATCTTTCTATATATTATTAAGATTTTTTTGCGTAGTGTAGGCTTACCAGTTCTAACACACTTTCTACTGTTGGTACTTTAGCTACCTGAACATTTTTAAAGTGTTTTTCAGCTTCTTTGGCTGTTGTTTCTCCAATACAAAAGGCTATTTTATCTGCTTCATTTTCCTCCATATAACTTTCTACCGTAGACGGGCTGTAAAATAGAACCCCTTCTACTTTTGCATTAATTTCAACAGGGCTATACATGGTTTTATAGGCTTCAACTTCATTTACAATTACTTCTTTTGCTTGCAACAATACTGATAATGTATCTAATCGTAAATTACTACAAAAATAAGTTACTTCTTTTCCTTTTAACTTGTCAGCTAAATAGTGTGCTAATTTTTTAGCATTATTTTCTGAATGTGTTACTTTTCCTATTTTTTGTTCTATCAGCTTTTTTGTTCTTCTACCAACACAATAAATGTGTTTGAATTGTAACTCAGCTTTGGTAAAACTATGTAAAAGAGCTTCTACTCCATTTTTACTGGTTATGATAACATTTTCAATTTCATCTTTAACCACTTTAGGTGCTATTCTGTTAAATCTTATTTTAATAAAATCACTATCTTCAACTTTAACCGTTGTTGGTAATAGCTTTTTTTGCGCTTCAGATAATTTTTTAGTTGAATAAATTGAAAATTGCTTTTCTATTCCTTCATCTTCCAACATTATTAACTTTCCTCCTTTATCAATTACTTGATTGGCACAATCTTTTGCTAAATATTTTCGGTGATTGATAGGTACTTTTTTAGAAACTTCTATTTTTTTACTTCCGTCTCTACTTAATAAAACGCCTTTAAATGTAATTTGCTTTTCTACTTCATCTATCATTGCCAGTGCTCCGATAGGCGCTGTACAACCTCCTTCTAAACGATTTAAAAACTCTCTTTCAATAGCTGTACAAGTTTCTGTATCTCTATCATTTATATTTTCGCAGGCTTCTCTTGTATAGGTATCTTCTTCTAAAGCTGTTACCATAATAGCACCTTGTGCCGGTGCCGGAATCATCCAAGATAAAGAAATAGCTCCTTGGGGTCTTTTTCCTATTCGTTCTAAACCGGCAGCTGCAAACACAGCACCGTTCCAGTTATTATTTTCTAGTTTTTCTAATCGAGTATTTACATTTCCTCGTAAATCCACCACCTCATGAGTTGGGTATCTGTTTAACCACTGTGCTTTTCTTCTAAGACTTCCGGTTGCAATTATACCTTCTCTTTGCCCCATAAATTCCTCTGTATCTTTCAATACTAAAATATCATGGTGATTTGCTCTTTTTAATACCGCCGCTTGTACAATTCCTGTAGGCAATACTGTAGGCACATCTTTCATGGAATGTACAGCAATATCTATATCGCCATTCAACATAGCAATATCTAGATTTTTAGTAAAAATTCCTGTTATTCCTAATTCGTAAAGAGGTTTATCTAGTACAATATCACCAGTAGATTTAATAGGTACTATTTGTGTTTGATATCCAAGTTCTTCTAATTCTTTTTTTACTTTGTTAGCTTGCCACAAAGCTAACTCGCTATCACGAGTACCTATTTTAATTATCTTCTGCATTTACTGATTCTAAATTAGTTCCAAAAACTTTTGACATTACTTCAATACTTTGACTGATTGAAGTATTTTCATCTTTTAAATGTTTAACAAATTGAGTGGTTATTTTTTGTATTAATCTTGATGTAATTACTTCTGCTTGCTCTTCATCAAAATTTTGAATTTTCTTCTTATGAAAATCTATTTCGTCTTTTTGTATAGCTAATAACGATTGCTTTAAAGCATTAATAGCCGGTGTAAATCGTCTGTGATTCAACCATTCATTAAACTCATTTTTATGTGTATTGATAATAGCTTCTGCAATTGGTATTTCTTGTTGTCTAATTGCTAAGGTTTCATCTGTTATTTTAGAAAGCTCATCAACATTTACGATAGTAACTCCTTCTAATTCTCCTACTTCTTTTGCTACATTAGCAGGCATTGATAAGTCTAAAACTAACAATTCTTTATTGGCTGCTATGTGATTTTTTGTAATGGTTGGAATATCTGCTCCTGTTGAAACTATTAACACGTCTGCTTTGGCAATTTCTTCTTGTAAATCTTTAAACTTTGCCAGTCTGATAAACGTATGTTCATTAACAAATTCTTCGGTTTTATAATCCGTTCTGTTAATTAAACTTACTTTTTTATTCTGCGTATACTCCGCTAAATTTTTACAGGTGTGTTTTCCCATTTTACCTAATCCAAAAACAAGAATATTTTTTGAATTATAATCCGGTAAATTATTGATTAGATATTGTACAGCTGCATACGACACTGAGGTGGTTCCTGAGCTTAATTTAGTTTCATTTTTAACACGTTTGCTTGCTTGCATTACACAGTTAAGTAATCTTTCTAAATAGGCATTGGTAGTACCGGCTTCTTTAGCTTGTTTAAAAGCCTGTCTTAACTGTCCAACAATTTCGTAATCGCCTAAAATTTGACTATCTAACCCTGTTCCCATTCTAAATAAATGTTGAATGGCATCTTGGTCTTTGTTTACATACGAAACTTTGGCAAATTCTTCAACAGAACCGTTAGAATGTTTACATAACATACTTATTAATTGAAACGGATGTTCTGCAAAACCGGTTATTTCTGTTCTATTACAAGTAGATAACACAAAAATTTCTCCTAACCCTTTTTCTTGGGCTTCTTGTAAGAGTGCCAACTGGTTATCTTTTGATAGTGAGAACTTTCCTCTTGTATCTGCGTCAGCTTTTACGTAACTAACACCTATATTGTATAGCTTAGTAGGTCTATTATCTGTATACATTAAAATCTTTCTTCCAAAAAAACATTCAAAAATATAAAGTTTCACTCGTTAAAAGTATCGCTGAAAGAACTTTTAATGTCGTTTCAAGTTTTTTAATTCCTCAATATCTATAAACAGCCTAAAATTGTGTAGTTTTGCAGTAAAACAACCTATTTAAAAAGCTTTTATATAGAACTATTCTAAATAAAAACTTTTTGACCTATTTTATTGTGTATGTCAAAAAATATCGCAGAAAGTACATTTAGAGAAATTCCTCTTGAAAAAGGTTTTTTTGTGCTTAAGTTTCAAAATGATACTGAACAAACAGAGCTCTATAACAAAGACATTGATAGTTCTTATATTCAAATTCATTATTGTGTTAAAGGTAATTGTAAGTTTCATTTTAACAACAACAGCTACACTTTTAATGTTTTAGATAAACATGCTATTTTTTTATACAACCCACAACAAAAATTACCTATTAACCTAGAAATTTTACCTAAAACTTCATTGATTTCCGTGTTAATTTCTATTGAGAAATTTCATTCTTTATTTTCAAAAGAAGCAAGTTATATTCCTTTTTTAAGTGAAAATAATAAGAATAGAAAATACTACGACAACACAGAAATTAAGAGCAATGTTTTATTGGTTTTACAACAAATTTTTGCTGCTGATAGTCATAGCTCTATAAAAGACTTATATATTAAAGGTAAAACTTACGAGTTACTTAGTTTACATTTTGATAGCGGAGAAAACACAAATGATGAATACTGTCCTTTTTTAGTTGATGATAAAGAGATTTTAAAGATAAGAAAGGCAAAAGATATTATTATCTCAAAAATGAGCGAGCCTCCTACATTGCAAGAACTTGCTAATGAAGTAGGTTTAAATCTAAAAAAGCTAAAAGAAGGATTTAAGCAAATATATGGTGATACTGTATATAGCTTTTTATTTGACTACAAAATGGAGCATGCCCGAAAACTACTGGAAAGTAATCAGTATAATGTAAACGAAGTAGGTTTACAGGTAGGTTATAGTACCTCCAGCCATTTTATTGCTGCATTTAAAAAGAAATTTGGTACTACTCCAAAACAATATATAATGAATTCTCTACAGTAAATGAAACAACTTACTCATTACGATATAAAAAATACCGAACAAAAGTTCCCTATCACAATTGTTTGTGATGCTATTCGTACTCCTGAAAATATAGGGATGTGCTTTAGAGTTGCTGAAAGTTTTGGTGTTTCGAAAATATATTTACACGAAAGTTCTCCTTCAATTGAAAATAGAATAGTAAAAAAAACCGCCAGAAATACGATTACACAAATAGAGCATGAATTGTATCATGATTTCCCCTCTTTAATACAGCAATTAAAAAAAGAAAACAATACTATTATTGGTATTGAAATAACCGATGAAAGTATAAATATTAGCGATTACAATTTTAATACTCACCAAAAAATTGTATTACTTTTGGGAAGCGAAAGACAAGGCATTGAAGCTATTAACCTGGCAGATGCAACGGTTGCCATTCCTATGTACGGAAAAAATTCTTCAATGAATGTTATTCATAGTTTAGCTATTACTTTGTATGAAGTAACCAATCAATTATTTAAAAAGTAAACACAAAAACACACCCTCATTAATGAAAGGAGTTTTATTAGTAAATTTAGGATCCCCAAAAAGTACCAATCCTAAGGATGTAAAAAAATATTTAGGTGAATTTTTAATGGACGAGCGTGTTATTGACGTTCCGTTATGGCTTAGAACCTTTATTGTTAAGGGTATTATATTAAATACACGCCCAAAAAAATCTGCGGAAGCCTATCAAAAAATTTGGTGGAAAGAGGGTTCTCCTTTAATAGTTTTATCTGAGCGATTACAAAGCAAAGTACAAGCTAAAACTACTATTCCGATCGCCCTTGCCATGCGTTATGGTACTCCTTCTATTAAAACAGGTTTACAAGAGCTATATGATCAAGGTGTAAAAGATGTGCTATTAGTACCTCTATACCCCCAATTTGCAATGGCTACTACAGAAACTATTGTGGTTTTAGCTGAAGAATTACGCCAAAAATATTTTGCTGACATGAAAATTACTGATGTTCCGGCTTTTTACAATAAACCGGAATATATAAAAGCCTTGTCTAACAGTATAAAAGATTATTTGGCAGATAAAGAATATGACCATTTATTATTCTCATATCATGGGGTGCCTGAACGCCATATTAAAAAATCAGACATCACAAAATCGCATTGTAAAATAGATGGAAGTTGTTGTAATACTCCGTCACCTGCTCATGAGTTTTGTTACAGACACCAATGTTATCAAACTACCAAAAATGTGACATCAGAATTAGGTTTAGACGAAAATAAAGTTTCTACCTCATTTCAATCCCGCTTAGGTGTTGACCCTTGGTTACAACCTTATACTGATAGAACTATAGTGAATAAAGCCGAAAAAGAAGGCATTAAAAAACTAGCCATAGTAACCCCTGCTTTTGTTTCTGATTGCCTAGAAACTTTAGAAGAAATTGCCATGGAAGGGAAACACGAATTTTTAGAAGCAGGAGGTGAAGCTTTTTATACTGTTCCGTGTATTAATGATACTGATGAATGGGTTGATGTACTTGCCGGATGGATTAATGAGTTTGCTAATGAAAGTTGTTAGTTATTAATGAAACCTTTAATTTTATATTTTTAATTGTAATTAAACAACATGGATTTTTTATACATCAAAGCATTACATATTATTTTTGTTATCACTTGGTTTGCCGGGCTTTTTTATATTGTTCGTTTATTTATTTACCATGCGGAAGCTGAAAAAAAAGAGCAACCTGCCAAAGAAATATTGCAAACTCAATATAAACTGATGGAAAAACGCTTGTGGTATATTATTACATGGCCATCAGCAGTACTTGCCAGTTTTTTTGCTTTTTGGATGCTATACAAAAATCCTGTTTACTTAGAAATGCCTTGGATGCATGTTAAACTTTCATTTGTTTTAGCTTTATATTTTTACCATGGTGCTTGCCATAGAATTTACACGCAACTTCAAAATGGTATTGTAAAATATTCTTCATTAAAATTGAGAATTTGGAACGAAGTTGCTACTATTATTTTATTTGCCATTGTGTTTTTAGTAGTATTACAAAATACTATTAACTGGATTTGGGGCGTTGTAGGTATTATATTAGTATCTGTTTTATTAATGCTATCCGTTAAGCTATACAAAAAAATAAGAGCAAAAAAATCTTGGGATAAATACGAGAAAGAATTGATCAAAGAAGATCAAAAAAAGGAAGAGTTATAAAAACACTCTTCCTTTTTTAATACTTATATTTTATCCTTTAATAGACTGCTCAAAAGGAATTCTATTAATAATACTTCTCCCTAAAGTTACCTCGTCGGCAAACTGTAACTCGTCTCCAACCGATATTCCTCTGGCTATTGTTGATGTAATTATATGATATTTTTCAACTTGCTTATAAATATAAAAGTTGGTCGTATCTCCCTCCATAGTAGAACTTAATGCAAATATGAGTTCTTTTACTTCTCCACCACTCACCTTATCAACTAACGATTCTATTTGTAAGTTTTGCGGACCAATTCCTTCTATTGGTGATATTTTTCCTCCTAACACATGATACACTCCTTTAAATTGTGCTGTGTTTTCAATAGCCATAACATCTCTAATATCTTCAACCACACAAACAATTTCTGTATTTCTATTAGGATTAGCGCAAATATCACATAAAACAGTATCAGAAATATTATGACACTTTCTACAAGATTTCACATCATTTCTTAATGTTGTTAAAGCCTCTGTTAAATATTTTGTAGTTTCTTTAGGTTCTTTTAATAAATGTAACACTAAACGCAAAGCTGTTCGCTTGCCTATTCCCGGCAAACGACTAACTTCATTCACTGCATTTTCAAGTAATTTCGAAGAAAAATCCATACGGCAAAATTACAATATTTTAATCTGTAAAAATAACTTAAAGGCATGTCTTTGTTTTCCATAATCATACTAGGCGAGTTCTCTTAAAATAATTACCTTTGACCTATTCTAAAAATAAAAACAAACAATTCACAATGAATTCAGAAATAAGAAACTTAGAACCTAAAATTGTATGGAACCATTTTGCTGATTTAAATGCAGTTCCCAGACCTTCAAAAAAAGAAGAAAGGGTTATACAGTTTATGGTTGATTTTGGAAAAAAATTGAATCTTGATACTACAGTTGACAGTGTAGGAAACGTTATTATACGTAAACCTGCCACCCAAGGTATGGAAAACAGAAAAACGGTTGTTTTACAAAGTCACTTAGACATGGTTCATCAAAAAAATGCCGACACTGTTTTTGATTTTGATACTGAAGGTATTAAAATGTTTGTTGATGGAGATTGGGTGAAAGCTAAAGGAACCACTTTGGGAGCCGATAACGGTTTAGGAGTTGCTTCAATTATGGCTGTTTTATCTTCAACTGACATTGCTCACCCGGCAATTGAAGCTTTATTTACTATTGATGAAGAAACCGGAATGACAGGTGCAATGGGACTTAAAGGTGGTGTTTTAGAAGGTGAAATTTTACTGAATTTAGATACTGAAGAAGATGATGAAATTGGTATGGGATGTGCTGGTGGTGTAGATATTACAGCGACCAGAAATTACCAAGAAGAATCTACTCCTGAAAACACTATTGCGTATGAAATTTCTGTTACAGGATTAAATGGAGGGCATTCCGGAATGGACATTCATAAAGGATTAGGAAATGCTAACAAAATAATGAATCGTCTTTTATTTGACGGCTTTACAAATTTTGGTTTACGTGTTGCAGAAATTAACGGAGGTAGTTTACGTAATGCTATTCCTCGTGAAAGTTTTGCTACTGTTGTTATTGATCAAATTTCAAAAGAACCTTTCTTATTTGAATTAAATGAACTTATTAACAATATTAAAGCTGAATTTAAAAGTCTTGAACCAAATCTTTCTATAGAATTAAAAGAAACAACTACTCCAGAAAACGTAATGGATTTAGGAGTACAAGAAGGTCTTATTAAAACTATTTATGCAGCATTAAACGGAGTTTATAGAATGAGTCCGGATATTGAAGGATTAGTAGAAACTTCCAACAATATTGCTCGAATAATTGTTAAAGAAGGTGCCATAAAAATAGGGTGCTTAACTCGTTCTTCTTCTGAAACTAACAAATGGGATTTAGCTAACTCGTTACGATCAGCTTTTGAATTGGCTGGTTTTGACGTAGAGTTCTCAGGAGCATATCCGGGATGGTTACCTAACATCAATTCTGAAATATTAAATTTAGTAACTAATCTTTATGAAGAGTTACATAATAGTAAACCTCATGTAGCTGCATGTCATGCCGGTTTAGAGTGTGGTATTCTAGGTCAGAATTATCCTACTATGGATATGGTATCATTTGGTCCTAATATCAGAGGAGCTCACTCGCCTGATGAGCGTGCACAAATAACATCAACACAAAAATATTGGAACTTTTTATTAGAAATTTTAAAAAATATCCCAAGCAAAAACTAACAATAATTCTATTTATTTGTAAAAAACCACAACCTATAAGTTGTGGTTTTTTTAGTTACATTTACTAAATGAATTTTTTAGCTCATTTATATCTTTCTAAAGAAAATAAAGACATTATGATTGGTAATTTTATTGCTGATCATATACGAGGAAATAAATTTACTCACTATCCGGAAAATATTCAAAAAGGCATTCTACTCCATCGTGAAATAGATACGTTTACCGATACTCACAAAATTGTTAGAAAAAGTAAGCGAAGATTGCATGAACGCTATAAGCATTATGACGGAATTATTATTGATATTTTTTATGATCATTTTTTAGCTATTAATTGGAGTTCTTACTCTCAAATTCCTCTTGACACTTATGTAAACTCCGTTTACAAGCTTTTGCAGCGCAACTATGAAATATTACCTGAAAAAACACAAGAAATGCTACCTTATATGATTAAGTATAATTGGCTATATAATTACCAATTTGCCAAAGGTATTCAAGAAGTTCTGACAGGAATGAATAACAGAACCAAAGGAAAATCAAAAATGAACCTTGCTACAGAAGATCTTTTACTACATTATGACGCTCTTCAAAATGATTTTTTTCTGTTTTTTAATGATTTAGAAGAGTTTTCTGACAAAAAAACTAAACAATTATTAAGTAGTTAATTAATAAGACCCCTACAAAACCATGAAAAAAATACTTCTATCTTCTATGCTATTACTTATTATTAACTGTAAAAGCACAAACGAAAAACCTATAGGAGTCATTGGTGATAAAGCTATGGTTGTTTCTGCCAGAAAAGAAGCTTCATCAATAGGAATAGCTATTCTTAAAAAAGGCGGAAATGCTTTTGACGCCATGGTGGCAACAGAATTGGCCTTGGCGGTTTCTTACCCTTATGCCGGTAATATTGGTGGGGGAGGTTTTATGGTTTATCGAAAAAATACCGGTGAGATCGGTGCACTAGACTACCGAGAAAAAGCTCCGGTTTCTGCTCATAAAAACATGTATTTAGATGAACAAGGGAAGGTAATAGAAAACAAAAGTACACACGGAGCTACTGCTGTAGGCATACCCGGAACCATTGCAGGTGTTTTTGAAGTTCATAAAAAAATGGGATCACTTCCTATGGAAGAAATTATACAACCCGTTATAGATTTAGCCAAAAGAGGTGTTATTGTAACTCAAAAACAAGAAGAAAGATTAAAGAAACACCGTCAAAGTTTTTTTGAGGTAAATAAAGATACTATCCTTTTAGCTCAACCATGGAAAGAAGGGGATACTATAAAATATGAAGCCTTAGCCGCTACCTTAACTCGTATACAACAAAATGGTAGAGATGAATTTTACAAAGGGGAAACGGCTAAAAAATTAGCTGCTTTTTTACAACAAAACGGAGGCTATATTACAGAAGAAGATTTAGCTAAGTACGAAGCAAAATGGCGAACACCTATTACTTTTACTTATGATGATTTAAATATCATTTCCATGTCTCCTCCATCAAGCGGTGGAGTTTGTTTAGCACAAATTATGAATGCCATTGAACCTTATGATTTACACACATTAGGACACAATACTACTAAAACCATTCAAATTATTACCGAAGCTGAACGAAGAGCTTACGCAGATAGAAGTTATTTTTTAGGCGATCCTGATTTTGTTACCATTCCTTTAAAAACGTTAACAAGTAAAAAATACGCTCAACAACGTATGGCTTCTTTTTCATACGAAAAACCTACAAGTTCAAAAGATATATCACATGGAACTATTGATATAGTAGAAAGCAACGAAACTACCCATTATTCTATTGTAGATGCAATGGGAAATGCTGTTTCTGTTACCACAACCATCAATGCGGCATTTGGTTCAAAATTATACTGCTCTGAACTAGGGTTCTTTTTAAATAATGAAATGGATGATTTTAGCAGTAAACCCGGAGTTCCTAATATTTACGGATTGATTGGTGCCAAAGCAAATGAAATTGCTCCTGAAAAACGTATGCTGAGTAGCATGACCCCTACCATTGTTGAAAAAAACGGTACGTTATTTATGGTCGTAGGTACTCCCGGAGGCTCAACTATTATTACTTCTGTTTTACAAACAATTTTAAATGTACATGAATTTAAAATGGGAATGCAGGAAGCCATAAACCAACCTCGTTTTCATCATCAGTGGTTACCGGATGATATTAAAATGGAGCCCAACGGATTTTCTTTAAAAGTAAAAAAACAACTCCAAAAAACAGGCTACATTATTGATGAAACTGATAGTCCGGTTATAGGAAAGGTTGATGCTATTTTAGTGCTCCCTGATGGAAAACTAGAAGGAGGTGCAGACCCAAGAGGTGATGATACTGCAATTGGGTTCTAAAAAACTATACACTTTGTTGAATAGCTTTAGTTTTTAAAACACTACCACTTATTTTAAATTTGCCAACGGTAGTTTTATAAATACCATTGATTGTTTTGAAATTACCAATGATAGTTTTACAAATGCCAACAATTATTTTGAAATTGCCAACGGGAGTTTTATAAATGCCATTGATTGTTTTTAAATTGCCAATGATAGTTTTACAAATGCCAACAATTATTTTGAAATTTCCAACGGGAGCTTTATAAATGCCATTGATTGTTTTGAAATTACCAATGATAGTTTTACAAATGCCAACAATTATTTTGAAATTGCCAACGGGAGTTTT
>NZ_JBOCUK010000037.1:26643-29603 GCF_050606265.1 Tenacibaculum sp. TC6
ATAAATGCCATTGATTGTTTTTAAATTGCCAACGAAAGTTTTATAAACACCAACACTTGTTTTTAGGTTGACAACAGGAGTTTTATAAATGACATTGAAAAAACAACTAAAAATTCATGTTACTAGAATAAAACTATTTGGTAAAGCTTTTTTACTTTACTATTAAAAACAGCCGTAATTTTTAAACCTGCATTTTTTTGACTTTTTACATGTTTACGTACAGTTTTGTACAAAAACGCGTACAAATGTGCAAATTTTGCAAAAATTTTACAAAAAAGTAAGTCAGTGACTTACCAAAAGTAAGTCGTTGACTTACTACTTTTATTTTTTTAGCTCATATTTTTGAAAACTAATTATTAATTAAAATTTGAAATTATGAAAAATTTAAAGAAGCTTTTTACCCTATCGGTTATTTTAGTAACCTTGCTATGTACATTAAACAGTTGTAAACATGAAGAACAAATAGTTACACCTCCTGTTAAGGCTGTTACTACAGAATCTACCTCTACCTATGCTTATAGAAAAAAGGAGAAACTACCGGAAATTTTACATATTTTTGAACCTATTTTAACTCACGCTACGGTAAAAGCACAACTTAATACTGCTTTGTACACCAAAACGCCAGCCATGGAAGTAACTGACTTACAGGGCAACAAAACCTACAGTATACTTTTACCTTTAAAAAATACCAGTGATTATGAGTTTTATAATTGGGTTATAGAGCAAAAAAGTGACGGTACTTTAAGCACTCCGTATGTAAAAAAATACACTACCCCATATAAAAAAACTACCTTACATAAAGTAGTTAATAATACATGGATGATTAAAACTTATACCGTAGGTGAGTTTTTAAGTAAGATGGATGGCGTTTTAAAAAGAGGCGGTGAAACCCCTTGTAGTGAGGTTACTATTAATGATACTCAATCTTCTTTTTCTTTAAGTGACCCGAACGGTACTGTTGCCAATTATTTTTCACCTAGTGGTAATTTAATTAAACACTTCTTTTACCCCTGTTAAAATTAAATCTTTTCTTTGCGTTACTACTGTAAAAACAGTTAATTATAGTTGTAATGGTCCTAACAGTGACCAAGACCATACCTCTAAAGAGTGTGGGGATGCTAGTAGCGGCTATAGTGGTACAGGTACTAAAACGGTTACTAGCAGAGTTTGTACCCCTACTGAAATTACCATTACAAATGAATTGCTACTTACTACCGGAGAAAGCCCTGTAGATTTATCGGTTACTATTACCGACCCTCAAATTTTATGTGATTTACAACTAATTAGAGCTACTTTAGAGTTAGAACTACTAACGTATGGCTCACTACCTGATATTAAACGAGCTTATTTAGAAGAGTTAAAAAACGTAATAGGTGATACAGACCCTTGTACTACCGTTGTTTTATTTGGTAAAACCACCTCTGTAAAAAACAACCGTACCGAAGGAACAGATTGCTCTGCTATGGATGAAGTACCTATTTTAACTCCCGGTGAATTAACCGGTGTAGCGGGTTTACTACTTACCCCTACTGAAGCAGCTTTTTTAGACAAACCGGAAAACCTAACGTTTAAAAACCAGTTAGATGCTTTTTTAATTGAAAACAATAATTCTGAAGAGGCTAAGAATTTTGTTTTAAAATTAATTAAAGCAAAAGAGGAAAATTCTTTAGTTTCTACATTTCCTTTCTTTAAATTTCCTCCTAACAGTAATTATGAAAAATTGTATCCTAAATTTACTGAATATCTAAAAAATAAACTTCCTGAAGTAAAAAACATCTCTTTAATTACTAATACAATAAGAAAAATTACAGGTTTATCTTTAGAAAGAATAAAAAAAGATTTAACTTGGGGACAAGGTCCTACCATAAAAATTGTTCAGTTAGATGATTTCGGTTCAAATACAGACTATAAAACTGTTGGATTGTTTAAAAAATCAACCCCCGATGTTATTTACCTTGATATTGATTTTGTTAATGACGTAGAACAAAATATAAGTGACCAAGCTTTAGAAGATTCGTATTTGTTTTTTTTAGGAGTAACTACATTGCATGAATATGTACATTTAGGAGATAATGTAGATGGTAAACAGTATACTGAAGCATTAGAAGAAGGTAATTTATTTGAAATGTTAGTTTATGGGGAAGATGTTAATCCTAACAGTCTATTATTTAATTTAAAAAAGAAATAAGATGAAAAAATCTATTTTATTTGCCCTTTTTATAACCTTCAATTTATTATATTCCTGTAATTTTAATAAAAACAAAAAAATTACCGCTAAAACGAACAAACAAAATAAGTGTTTAACCATAAAAGAAAGAGAAAATATAGTTTCTTTAATACTTAAAAATAAAGAAGTAACCGATTTTTTAACGTTCAATATTAAAAATAATAAATCTATCAAACTTTTAAAAACCAAATATATAAATGACAGCTTACATATTGTTTTTAACGGTAAAAAGTTAGATTTTGTTAACAATATAAGTGATTATAAATATTCGGTAAAAATAGCTTTGAATGAAGTAAAATGTAATGAAACTATGAATTTTTCTTTTTACTACAAAGCTGCTGGAGCACATGTTGAAGGTATTTTAAAAAAAGAAAACTTTTGGTTAATTGATAAATTAACCTTTGTAGCAGAAGAATAATCATATTTATTTAGTACAGATCCGATGGCGCGGATTTGCAATCCGTGCACACTATAATTAATCTATAAAAACCAAACTAGACATTCCCAGATTATCTCTTAGTTTTACAAAACAGTTTTGTAACGTACTTTGCAAACTTTAAAAATTGTAACTAATTTAATTTTATATATCATGAAAAAAAGAAAGAAACAAATTGCTAACCTTTTAAAACTAGGCGTTTTCCTCTTTGGAATTTCGCTATTGCTATGGAATTGTGAGAAAGATGTTAAAGTAGACTCAATACTTGAAAACAAGCAGCATAGAAAATATGATTTA
>NZ_JBOCUK010000038.1:0-28523 GCF_050606265.1 Tenacibaculum sp. TC6
ACAAACACATGTTTGTTGAGAGATTTTATATCTTTAATCATACTAAAAAACTGTAATGGTTTTTTAGGACGACACAAACTTTTAATAAATATTTTGAGTTGATCTTTTTAAAACAAAAAAGCTACCAAGGACATTGTGTGAATAGTAGGTTTACTTTACTTAAGGGGAATTTTAGTGTCTTGGTAGCTTATATATTGAATTACTTAAGGGAAACAATTCTTAAAATCAAGACAAAGATAGAGGTAATGTCTAGTGAATTTGTGTATGTAGTAGTTTTGCTGTGGAATTTCTGTTCATTAAATTAAAAGAATCTATAAACTCATGTATAGTCGAGTATCTTTTAAAGAAAGTGTTTGTAAGAACCTAGTGTAAATACCAACGAAGTATAAAAATTAATAAAAAGAAAAAGTTACCAAAATAACGGCGAGGTAATACTTAAGGGGAAAAACGCACGGTTATAATTTGGTAACTTGTATAACGAAAATATTAATAACTATAAGGGGAATAATTAATAAATTCAAGACAAAGATATGTATTAATGTCTAATCAAAAATAACTGTAGTAGTTTTGAAGTGTTACTTTTTTAAATGTATGTTGTTTATATATAGGTTGTTATGCTGGGTGCTCTTGAGCTGATGATAAAGGGATACTGTTTTTTGAGGTATATATAAGTAAAGATTTAAAAAGATTTAAATTTAATAGTCATTTTAACTAAGAAGGAAGAAATGAGAATAAAAAAGTTACCAAACTACGGCAAGTTTAACTTAAGGGAATGTATAGTATGGTAACTTCAATTTTTATGAATATTGTAATTACTTAAGGGGAAATAATTAACAAATTCTTATCTGAAAGCTACTTATTAACTCTAGTACTATAAATAGGTGTAGTAATATTGAAGTGTGTAAAAGAAAACAGTATCTAATGAAAATTAAGTTTAACTCTTTGTTTTTGAGTAACCTTTGTTAATTGTTAGAAAAGAGATGTTTACAGAGGTAATTATTTTTTGAGCGGAGGTTGTTATAAAAAAATATAATTGTGTAGTATAAATGATGTATATTTATTGAGTTGATTAACGGGGTATTTATACGGTTTGTTAAAACTGTAGTATAATTGACGTATTATGTATAACATTGAAGTTAGAATGAAAAAGTCTGTTTTTTTTAACTTTTTTATAGTTATTCTTTTGTTTTGCGTTACAACTATGTTGGCACAAAATGAAAGAAAAGTATCTGGTGCAAAAAATTATAAAGAAATAATTGTTGACAATTATTATTTATTTCAAAAAACAGAAAGTACACGGCTATTAGATAGTACGCTACGATTTATTAAGCTTAATAAATTCAAAATAAAAGAAGATACTATTAATAGTAAAATTTATTATCTAGAAGGAGTTAATAATTTATTTCTTAAAAGATTTGACAAAGCGGAAGAATACTTTGCTAAATCATTTGAATTAGCCCAAAAAACAAACGATTACCTTTTAATGGGGACTATACATAATTCACGAGGAGTCGCTTTTTCAATGGGAGAAAAAGATTATGTAAAAGCCGAAGAGTTATATCAAAAAGCCATAGAGTATTACAAGCAAATTAATGAGCTGCCCCAACAAATTGACAGTTATTATAATTTAACTAATAATGCTCGAAAAAGAGAAAAATGGGAATTGTGTATAAAGTATGCGCAAGCTTGCATTGATTTAATCGGGAATAATAAGGAAAGAACAGGGGGATTAAAAAAATTATACTACTTTATAGCTAATGCTTATCTGGAATTGAATCAACCGGAAAAAGCACTGGAAAATTTAAAAATTGCTGAAAAATATATTCTACCAACAGATAGTTATGAAAAGAGTTTGCTGCATAAAGGATACGCGAAATACTATGAGCATCACAAGAATTATTTTGAAGCTTTAGAAAACTATAAAAAAGTAAATGAAGAGCTTGAAGAAAACAATACCAAAAAAGAAGAGCTGATCAGAAACTCATTTGTAAGAGAGTTAGAATTAGAAAATAAACTCAAACATGATAAAGATACCATTATAAAAAGTCAAAGAAAACTTTTAATACTGAGCATATCTACAATAACATTGTTAATTGCGCTCTCTATTGTTTCTATTTCTTTTGCCAGAAAAAATAAACGTAAAAATAGTCAAATTATAAAATTGAACTCTGATCTTAAAGATTTGATTGTTAGTTTAAAAGAAAAGAATAAAGATCTTGCTGATAAAAAAATTGAAATTGAAAATTTGTTAGAGCTTAACGAACAAACATTGTTTTCAAGAGTCTTAAAAATTTCAACTTACAATGATACCATAAGAAAAATAAATGAAGACATTGATATATATATAGATAATAATTCTAATGCTTCAGCATACTTAATAACGGTTAGTAAAAAACTAAATGCCTTAATCTCAGAAGACGAACTGTGGGAAGATTTTAAAATTCAGTTTGAAAAAATACGTCCTGAGTTTTTTAATAAATTAAAAGAAGTAGCCCCTAATTTATCGATAAATGATTTAAAACATTGCACCTATATAGTTTCTAACTTAAAAAGTAAAGAAGTAGCACAGCTAATTAATGTATCACCAAGAAGTGTAGAAACTACCAGATATAGAATAAAAAAGAAAATGGGATTAGAAAAAGATGATAATTTGTACGATCTTTTGAGTAATTTATAGCCTTTTAAATCAATAGTTTATTGCTCTCTTAAAAAAGAAAAGAAGTATAAACAAATGTAACTTTTGTGTTAATTATTAAAAAAAGATTTGGTTAATAAAAAAAATATTCTAAATATTTGCAACATCAGTAAAACAAGAAAAATGAATTTTATTCAATTACATCATCATCATCATACTTGCACTCAAGCGAGCTGAAGATGTATTGAATAAATAAAAATATATTGAAAACCCGTTTGAGTAAATCAAACGGGTTTTTTGTTTCTTCCGGTACCAAGAAATAACTTTCCAAAAAGATTTACTCAAACCAACACACAAAAAAATGAGTAAATTAAAAATAGCCATACAAAAATCGGGAAGACTTAATGAAGACTCCCTTCAAATATTAAAAGATTGCGGAATTTCTATTGATAACGGTAAAGATCAATTAAAAGCTTCTGCCAGTAATTTTCCTTTGGAAGTTTTCTACTTAAGAAACGGAGATATTCCTCAGTATTTAAGAGACGGCGTAGTGGATGCAGCCATCATAGGAGAAAATCTGCTAGTAGAAAAAGGAGAAGATATTCAATTTACAGAGAAACTCGGATTTTCTAAATGTAAAGTATCATTGGCAATTCCTAAAGGAGAAAAATATACGGGATTATCGTATTTTCAGAATAAAAAAATTGCAACCTCTTACCCAAAAACAGTACAAGATTTTTTAGCCAAAAACAACATTCAAGCACAATTACACATTATTAACGGCTCAGTTGAAATCGCTCCGAACATCGGGTTGGCAGATGGTATTTGTGATATCGTTTCAAGTGGCTCTACACTATTCAAAAACAACTTAAAAGAAGTAGAAGTTTTATTAAAATCAGAAGCAGTATTGGCTGTTTCTCCTGAAATAAAAAAAGAACAACAAGAAATTTTAAACAAACTACAATTCAGAATTCAATCGGTGTTAAAAGGAAGACAGTCTAGATATATCCTTTTAAACGCACCGAATGACAAACTGGAAAAAATCATCAATATTTTACCGGGAATGAGAAGTCCAACCGTATTGCCTTTGGCAGAAGAAGGATGGAGTTCTGTACACTCTGTATTGAACAAAAATGAATTTTGGGAAGTAATAGATGCCCTAAAGGAAAATGGCGCTGAGGGAATTTTAGTTTGCCCTATAGAAAAAATGGTTATTTAATTAAGTAAATAAGGAAAATGAAGATTATAAAATATCCGCAAGTACAAGAATGGGAACAACTTTGTAAAAGAGTAGTTTTTAATGAAAATAGTTTACAAGAAAAAGTACAAGCCGTTTTAAAAGAAGTAAAAGAAGATGGAGATATAGCGGTATATAAATACACGCAGTTGTTTGATGGAGTACAATTGAATTCATTAGAAGTAACAGAAAAAGAGTTGCAAGAGGCTTCTGATTTGGTAGCAGAAGAACTAAAGGAGGCAATTGGGTTGGCAAAAAAGAATATTGAACTTTTTCACACATCACAAAAAGAAACACCTAAAAAGGTTACCACAGCACAAGGAGTTACCTGTTGGAGAAAAAGTGTAGCTATTGAAAAAGTTGGGTTGTATATACCGGGAGGATCAGCTCCTTTATTTTCAACCATTTTAATGCTGGGGATTCCGGCAAAAATAGCAGGTTGTAAAGAAATTATTTTGTGTACCCCGCCTAATAAAGAAGGAAAAATTAACCCGGCTATTTTGTATACAGCCTCTTTAGTAGGCGTTACTAAAATTTTTAAAGTAGGAGGAGTTCAAGCTATCGGAGCCATGGCATACGGAACGGAAACTATACCTAATGTGTATAAAATTTTAGGCCCCGGAAATCAATTTGTAACCAAGGCAAAAGAGCTAATTCAACAACAAGGAGTTGCTATAGATATGCCTGCCGGACCAAGCGAAGTATTGGTTATAGCAGATGAAACATGCACTTCGGAATACGTAGCGGCAGATTTATTATCGCAAGCAGAGCACGGAGCAGATAGTCAGGCTGTATTGGTAACTACCAATGAAGAAATTGCTCAAAATGTAGTAAAAGAACTTACAAAGCAATTAGAAGAACTACCAAGGAAAGAATTGGCAAAAAAGGCAATAGAAAACAGTTTTGCTGTGGTTTTAAATTCTATAGAAGAAAGTGTACAGTTTAGTAATATATACGCTCCGGAACACTTAATCATTGCTTCAGAAAAAGCATCCAATTATATTGGAGGAATTGTAAATGCAGGTTCTGTGTTTTTAGGAAATTACAGTTGTGAAAGCGCGGGAGATTACGCCAGTGGTACCAATCATACCTTGCCAACTAACGGGTATGCAAAAAGCTATAGTGGTGTTTCGTTAGACAGTTTTGTCAAGAAAATTACTTTTCAGGAAGTAACTCAAGAGGGAATTCAAACCATAGGAAAAGCTATTGAATTAATGGCAGAGACAGAAGGTTTACAAGCGCATAAAAACGCCATTTCAGTTAGATTAAAAGAGTTAAACAACTAAGAGATATTGGGTGTACGACAAATTTCCTTTCGGTCATTACGAAGGAGTGGTAACGACTAAAGTAATCTCTCGATAAAAAGAGACTGCCACAGCAAAAGCGTTTGCTTCGCAGTGACGGTCTTATTTTTAAAAACGGAAATTTGTCGTACACCCGAGATATTTCGAACACTACTGAAATCAAAATACATTTTGATTGAGAGTGTATTACAAAGTAATTATGAGAAATCTTAATTAATAAGACCTCAAAAAAATAAAAGATGAAAGAATTTAATTTGAACAATAGCATACGTACTAATATTCAGAAGCTAAAGGGGTATTCTTCTGCCAGAGATGAATTTAAAGGGGAAGCTGAAGTATATTTAGATGCTAATGAAAATCCGTTTGGTACCTTAAACCGTTACCCGGATCCAAAACAAACAGAGATTAAAGATCGATTGGCAGTCTTAAAAAATATAGCTAGCAATCAGATTTTTATAGGAAATGGAAGCGATGAAGTTATTGATATTGCCTTCCGAATTTTTTGTGAACCTGGAAAAGACAAGGTGTTAACGTTTGTTCCTTCCTACGGAATGTACAATGTTTCAGCAACCATTAATAATATTGAACTAATAGAAGAACCCTTAACGCCCGATTTTCAAATAGATACCAAAAAACTTTCTCCGTATTTGAAAGACGAAGCCCTTAAACTCATTTTTATTTGTTCACCTAACAACCCTACGGGAAATTGTTTTGAGGAGGATACCATTGCATACATTCTTGAAAAATTTAAGGGAATTGTAATTATTGATGAAGCGTATATTGACTTTAGTACCAGAGCTTCTTATATAGAAAAATTAGCTGCATTTCCTAACCTTATTATTAGTCAAACATTTAGTAAAGCTTGGGGATTGGCAGGAGTTCGTGTGGGGGTAGCCTATGCAAATTCAGCAATTATAGAGGTGTATAATAAGGTAAAACCACCCTATAATATTAGTACACTAAATCAGCAAGCAGTACTTACTAAGTTAGATAATTTGGCTCAGTTTGAAATAGAAAAAAACATCATAATCAATCAAAAAGAGCGGTTAGTAAAACAATTGGAAGGTATTGAGTTGATAAAAAAGATATATCCTTCAGAAGCTAATTTCATCTTAATAGAAGTGCCTGATGCTACTGAAATATACAACCAACTGGTGAGTCAGAAAATTATTACCCGTAATAGACATAGTGTGGTTAAAAATTGCATTCGATTAACCATAGGAAGTGAAACAGAAAACAGAAGGTTGTTAAACGCCTTGCAATTTATGAGTGCAAAAGTGAGTAACGTATAACATCAAAAGAAAATTTTAAACAGATGAAAAGAGTATTATTTATAGATAGAGATGGCACTTTAATTAAAGAACCGGCAGATGAACAAACAGACTCATTTGAGAAATTACAATTTTACCCGAAGGTGTTTCAAGGACTGAGCAAAATAGCAAAAGAACTAGACTTTGAACTGGTTTTGGTAACCAATCAAGATGGTTTAGGTACTGAAGTATATCCTGAAAATACCTTTTGGCCTGTGCATAATTTTGTTATGAATACCTTACGAGAAGAAGGAATTGTTTTTTCTGAAGAGTTAATTGACAGAACCTTTGCTAAAGACAATCAACCAACAAGAAAACCTAATACGGGCTTGTTAACCAAGTATTTTTCTGAAGAATATGATTTAAAAAACTCTTTTGTTATAGGCGATCGTTTGACAGATGTTGAACTGGCAAAAAATATAGGAGGTAAAGCTATATATATCAATGATGAAACCTATTTAGGTAACAACGAAATTACGGTAAAGAGAAGCGAATTAGATACTTTTATAGCCTTAGAAACGAGTGATTGGAATGCCATTTATGAATTTTTAAAATTAGAAGAAAGAACGGCTGAAATCATTAGAAATACCAATGAAACTCAAATACAAATTCAGTTGAATTTAGACGGAACCGGAAAAAGTAGTATTAATACAGGAATCGCGTTTTTTGATCATATGTTAGACCAAATAGCTCGTCACGGTCAAATGGATCTAACTATTCAGGTAACAGGAGATTTAGAAGTTGATGAGCACCACACTATTGAAGATACCGCCATTGCCTTGGGAGAGGTTTTTAATAAAGCATTAGGAAATAAACTAGGAATTGAACGTTACGGATTTTGCTTACCAATGGACGACTGTTTAGCGCAAGTAGCTTTAGACTTTGGAGGAAGAAATTGGTTGGTTTGGGATGCTGAATTTAAAAGAGAAATGATTGGTAAAATGCCCACAGAAATGTTTTTCCACTTCTTTAAATCGTTTACAGATGGTGCTAAATGCAATTTGAATATCAAAGCAGAAGGAACAAATGAACACCATAAGATAGAAGCCATTTTTAAAGCCTTTGCCAAAGCTATTAAAGTAGCCGTAAAAAGAGATGTGAATAAAATGGTTTTACCGTCAACGAAAGGAGTTTTATAATCAATTATGAATTAGTAATTACGAATGAATAAGTACACGTTTTATTAATGAACTTTCATAGTTGTTAATTCTGTAAAGAATTTTCGTAATTCATAATTAAAAAAAATGATAGCCATTATAAAATACAATGCCGGAAATATCCGATCGGTACAAAATGCTCTTACACGTTTAGGGTATGATAGTATTATTACAGATAACCCGGAAGAAATAAGAAAAGCAGAAAAAGTAGTTTTTCCCGGAGTAGGAGAGGCAAGTTCAGCCATGAATTATTTAAAAGAACGCCAATTAGATGACTTAATTATTTCATTAAAACAACCTGTTTTAGGAATTTGTTTGGGTTTACAATTACTATGTAAATCTTCAGAAGAAGGCAATACCCAATGTTTAGGAATTTTTGATGCAAAGACGAAACAATTTCCACCGAAAGAAAAAGTACCACATATGGGGTGGAATAACTTTTCAGACCTGCAACCTTCTGAATTATTGGGAAATATAAATACAGAAAATGATGTGTATTATGTTCATAGCTATTACGCTGAAGTATGTAGTAATACTATAGCAACCTGTAATTATATTGTGCCATTTAGTACCATTATGCAGAAAGATAATTTTTACGCCATGCAATTTCACCCTGAAAAATCAGCATCTGTTGGAGAACAATTACTGAAGAACTTTTTAGAACTAAGTTAGCCGAGAACCAAGAACTAAGAACCAAATTTAAAAATGAGAATAATACCCGCCATCGATATCATAGAAGGTAAATGCGTACGCCTAACCAAAGGAGATTACGCAACACAAAAAATATATAATGAACACCCGCTAGAAATAGCTAAAGAGTTTGAAGCTAATGGAATTCAGTACTTACATTTGGTAGATTTAGACGGAGCAAAATCGAGCAAAATTATCAACCACAAAGTATTAGAACAAATCACAACAAAAACCAATTTAAAAGTAGATTTTGGAGGCGGTTTAAAATCAAAAGAAGACGCTCGCATTGCCTTTGAAAGTGGAGCTAATCAAATAACAGGAGGGAGTATTGCTGTTAAAAAACCGGAAGTTTTTATGGAATGGCTCACCCAATACGGAGCTGATAAAATAATTTTAGGAGCCGATTGTAAAGATAGAAAGATAGCTACACACGGGTGGTTGGAAACTACAGAACTAGAGGTGGTAGATTTTATAAGAGAATACGAACAAAAAGGAATAATCAACTGTATTTGTACCGATGTAGCAAAAGACGGAATGTTACAAGGAGCTTCAGTAGATTTATATTTAGAAATTTTAAGCAAAACAGCCATAAAATTAATAGCTAGTGGAGGAGTGGCTAAAATTGATGATTTATACCGATTAAAAGAAATAGGTTGTGAAGGCACCATTATAGGAAAAGCCATTTATGAAGGTACTATCAGTTTAAAGGAATTACAGCAGTTTTATAGTTAAAAAATAGCATAAATGTCTATAGTAAGAAATAACGAATGAAAAGCGGAAATGCAAAGCAACGCTTTAAGCATGAGGTTTTTAAAATGAGTGGTGCGGAGCAATTTCCTAACTATAGACTTGATTTTTTGGTTCGTTTTTTATCAAGAAAAAATGAACAAGAACAGTGTAAGTTAAATTAAAGTTTTTGTTTAGCTCATTAATTTATATTGGTTTTCAAAGGAATTCGTGAACCTCCTAAGTCGGTTTCTTTTTCATCAATGGAAAAAGAAAATAGCTTAGAAATAGGAGTATTCCATGTAAAATCTAAGTTGTAAGGAAGATGTTAATGGTGGTATTAGCCTTAAGGAAAAGGTATCAAGAACTTTGAGTATATAAAAATCCAATAGTCATAAGAAGATAGTATTAAATATGTTAAAAAAAAGAATCATACCTTGTTTAGATATTAAAAACGGACGAACCGTAAAAGGTGTCAATTTTGTAAATATAAAAGATGCAGGAGATCCTGTTGAATTAGCCAAACAATATGTAAAAGACGGTGCCGATGAGTTGGTGTTTTTAGATATTACCGCTACCTTAGAAAACAGAAAAACACTGGTAGCTTTGGTAGAAAAAATAGCCAAAGAAATAAATATACCTTTTACCGTAGGCGGTGGTATAAGTGCCGTTGAAGATGCGGTAGCCCTAATACAAGCCGGTGCAGATAAAGTAAGTATCAATTCTTCCGCAGTGAAAAATCCGCAATTAATAACCGATTTAAAAAACAGATTTGGAAGTCAGTTTGTGGTGGTTGCCATAGATACTAAAAATGTAAACGGGCAATGGAAAGTGTTTACCAAAGGAGGAACTTTTGAAACAGCGTTAGAAACTGTTTCTTGGGCAAAAGAAGTGGAGGCATTAGGCGCAGGAGAAATTCTGTTAACCTCTATGAATAGTGATGGAACAAAAGATGGTTTTGATATTGAAGTAACTAAGGCGGTTAGCACAGCAGTTAATATTCCGGTAATAGCATCCGGAGGAGCAGGAACAGCCGCACATTTTGCAGAAGTCTTTAACCAAACCGAAGCCAGTGCCGGATTAGCAGCTAGTATTTTTCACTTTGGAGAACTGCCTATACCGGTATTAAAAAACGAATTAAAAACAAAAAATATAGCGGTACGATGAGTATAGATTTTACCAAAGGAAACGGGTTAGTTCCTGTAATAATTCAACATAGTACTACCTTGCAAGTATTAATGTTAGGGTATATGAATGTAGAAGCGTATACCAAAACAGTAGAAGAGAAAAAAGTAACTTTTTTTAGCAGAACTAAAAACAGACTATGGACTAAAGGAGAAGAGTCCGGGAATTTTTTATGGGTACAAGAAATTCAGGTAGATTGCGATAATGATACCTTGTTGATTAAAGCTGATCCGGTAGGGCCAACTTGTCATAAAGGAACCACTTCTTGTTTTGCTGAAGAAACCCCCAAAGGTTTTTTATATGTATTAGAACGTATAATTGCTGATAGAATAGATACTAATGTAGAAAGCTCATATACCAATCAATTGTATAAAAGGGGTATTAACAAAGTAGCACAAAAAGTAGGGGAAGAAGCTATAGAAGTAGTTATAGAAGCTAAAGATACTAATGATGAGCTGTTTAAAAATGAAGCGGCAGACTTATTATACCACTATTTAATCTTACTAAAAGCAAAAGGATTTACACTAACAGATATTGAAGAGGTTTTAAAAAACAGAAATTAACACGTATACGTATCTAAATTCTTCCTGCACCATGCAGGAGGGTTTTGTATAGAAATTGTTTACTACATGATAAAAAATGACTTTAAAATTTCAATTAATTGATTTTTAAGATCTGTGAGTTCCGGTATGGAGTCCTAGCTTTTGGCTATTTGTTATCAGTTAAGACAAAACAATACAAAAAACGGTCTTTCCGAACGATAGAGAGGAATCTCATTAAGAAGAGTAGTACACACTCTTAAGATTTAGTTACGCTGAACCTTTCGGTTTATCTTTTTGGTTGAAAAGACAAAAACAGTTATCATAAGGAGAAGTGAATTAAAGTAATTTGTTGATAAAAAGAGACCGCCACGGTAAAAGCATTTGCTTCGAAGTGGCGGTCTTGTTTTTAAAAACGGAAATTTGTTGTATACCCTTTAAAAATTCGTAATTGGTAATTCATAATTAGAAAAAGCATTAATTACTCGTTAACTTTATCTTTCTAATGTTCTTGGCAATTTCAATTCGGTTAATGATAGATTCTATTAAAATATCATATAAACTATCCTGTAAAATTAAATCTTCAACACCGGCATCAATATTAGGGTTGTCATTTACCTCTACCACATAAACTTTACCATCTACATATTTTAAATCTACCCCGTATAAGCCATCACCAATCAACGAAGCTGCTTTTTGAGCCACTTGCAATACATTTTTAGGTACATTTTTTATATCTACAGTTGCATGATCTCCGGATTGATCTTCCTCACTGGAATTCCAGTCATATATCTGCCAATGATCTTTCGCCATAAAATATTTACACGCAAAAAGAGGTTTGTTGTCTAAAAGACCAATTCTCCAGTCAAATTCAGAATATAAAAACTCCTGACAAATAACCATGTCCGTTATTTTAAAGAGTCGGGTTAAGGCACTTTTAGCTTCCTCTTTTGAGCTTACTTTAATCACTCCTAAAGAAAAAGCACTATCGGGTTGTTTTATAACAATAGGAAAGTTAAAGTCATCCAACTGTTTTTCCTGAAACATGTTTTTGGTAAGCACTACAGTATTAGGAGTACTTATTTTGTTCTTCTTAAAAAGCTCATTCTGATAAATTTTATTAGAACATCTTAAAATAGACCAAGGATCATCCATAACTACCAATCCTTCAGCAAAAGCCAATCTGGAAATTTCATAGGTATGATGATTTACATTGGTAGTTTCACGAATAAACAGCGCATCAAACTCATTAATTTTATCGATATCTTGTGGAGTGATAAACTCTAAATACACCCCTTTTTTGTTGGCAGCATTTTTTAGTTTTTGTAAAGCTTCCTGATTAGAAGGTGGCGTTTTTTCTTTAGGGTTTACCAATACCGCAACATCGTAAGTATAGTTGGTTAACTTAGGATAACTATGACGTTTCTTATTAAAATAATTAGCCGCAAACTGGTACATAAACTCTTTTTCTTCTATAGGAACCCCTTTAAAAGTTAATACCTTAATATTTTTAATTAACCACTTTTCATCTTTAATAAACGTTACCTTAAATAAAGGTGCTTCAAAAAACTGATACAGCTTAGCTGCTAATTGCTGATACTTTTTGTCAGGTGTTTGACCGAAATAAATATTCAGTGAAAAAGAAGAAAGTTTGGTTTTGTCTAGTATTTGATTCACCAATTCATTTAACTCAAAAGCTATAGATTGAATTACGTTCATAATACGTAAATCACTCAACGTAGCATTACTAGGAATCACTCGTTGTCCGCGAGCTGAAGCCAATAAAGAAACATAATACCCGTAGCTTTGATATTTATAGGAAGAACACAAGTTAAAAATTCTGAAACCCGAATTGTTCTGATATTCAGTATTATTAATATAGTCTTTAACCGATATAATTTTGGCATTAATATCAGTTCTTTCCCATTTAAACGGTTGATCTATGACTAGAATGTTTTTAGCAGCTTCTTTTTTTTCCAAAGATAATTTCATTTTTAATCCGTTTTCGCCTTCGCAGTAGTAATCTGTTAGTTTTTCTTGTACAACAAATGCTCTCTTTTGGTACCAGTCAATAAGTTGCGTATTACGCTCACTTACTTCTAATACAATATTGGAAAAATTATTTTCCAAAGCGTACTCTTTAATATACTCAATAAGCACGTTGCCAATACCTTTATTTTGATATTCGGGCAAAACAGCAACCGAGTAAATTCTTAAGGTATGTTTGTATTTAAACAATATGGTAGCCGCAATAAGTTGTTTAACAAGATTGGTATCTTCTACCACTAAAACCTCCTGAAATTCACTATGAATTCCCTTTTTTAAATTTTCTTTGGTGTTTTGTTGAAATTCCTGAAAAGCAGCTTTTTCTAACTGGATAAGAAAAGCTAAGTCTTCAGACGTGGCTTTTCGAATATGTAGGCTCATTAGTTAATGAACACTAATTTTTGTTGAAGAATAGACAAAGTAGTCCAATAATAATACATAGGTATCTAATATTTTTATGCTAGTATTTTGCCTTACGAAGATACTTAAAAAATAAATGCTATAAGCAGAAAAATACGGTTTAAATATAATATTTAACCTTATTCAAGAGGCTTAAAATCGGTAGGTACTTTGTCTATGTGAATATCAAAATACAAATCTTGATTTTCCTTTATTTTCTTAGTAATTAGGGTTATTTCAGTATTTAAACTATCTATTGATTGCTTTGTACTTCTTTTTATATAACCTGAGTTGTCAGAAACTAAATTATAAATGTCTAATTGTAAACCACTATAAAAGTTATACTTGGTTAAATTGTTTTTAATGTTCTCTTTTGTGCCAAATACATTAGGTAAAAGCCCGAAAAGAGTAGAGCAAAAGAAAGAAATTAAAAAAGCAGACTTTAAATAGTAGTTGTTTGTATTATCCCACCCTATTTTTACAATTATAAAGCCTAAAATTCCTGTTACTATTGAAAAAACAGTAAAAAATATGGAAAATGAATAATTATAAGAACTATAACGATGAGCAATAAACAGGTAAGACTTTTTAATTTCTTCTATAATACCAAATTGTTCTTTTAGCTGACTTACTTCTTTTATTTTAAAGTCTGCATTGTATATAGCTCTTTTTATAATAGAATCTTTTTTAGAAAAAGAAAGGCTTATAACATTAGCCGTTTTTGTGTATTTATTAATTGTAAGGCTAAACATAAAACTGATAATAAGTACAGATAAAAGACCGAACAGCACTCTAATAATTTTAATATCTTGATTTAAGGCTTTTTTGAAGACACTTAGTTTAATTTTTGAATTCATGGTTAGTTATTTGTTGATTGTAACAAGGTAAGTAATTTTGTTCATTTTTTAACTGTTTTTTGTGGTTAAGTAGTTGTTTTTTAGTAGTGTTAATGATTGTTTGTATGATTTTAGTTTTTGTAGATAAGTATTAATAATGTATGTTTTTAAAAAAGGAATTATATGTGTATACTTAAGAATAGAAGCGTATTGATTATTTTTGCATTATAAAACTCCAAATGGGTAAAAAAGGTAGGTATGATAAGTTAATACCCGCCTAAACCATGTCGCTGAATACTGATTAGAAGGGGGGGGACGACAAATTTTCTTTCGGTCATTACGAAGGAGTGGTAACGACTGAAGTAATCTTTTAATAAAAAGAGATTGCCACAGCAAAAGCGTTTGATTTGCAGTGACGGTCTTATTTTTAAAAGCGAAAATTTGTCGTACACCCGATTAGAACGATTTGAAGAAATGAAAGAAGCATTACAAGAATTCTTTACAGAATTAGAAAATAGCAGTACACAAAACAACTTTGTAAAACTTACGTTGAGTAAGCCGATACGAAAAAGTGATGAACTGCCCAATGTATATATACGGCCAATTGAGTTAAAGGAAGAAAACTATTTTCAATTTTTATACAGACACACTACAAATGATCAGGTAAAGAATTTTTCATTAGAAGAAAGTATAGAAGAGTTAGAAATGTTACTTTCAGAAAAGTTTAAAGCCGCTACATTATTTACGTTAACTAAAGACGTAATGGTATTCATCTCTAAAAAGAAAAAAGTTAGCTATAAAACAACCAAGCCTAGTTTTACCAATAAACTTCCGGAAACGCATGACAAACAGAAAGAACGTTTGGCATCCGGAGCGTATTTACACTATTTAGGAATTACAGATCAAGAAGGAAAAGTAATTCCTAAAATGGCAGATAAATACCGTCAAATTAACAAGTATTTAGAAATAATTGAAGCCCAATTAAAAACGGTAACCTTACCCAAGCAACTGCAAATTGTAGATATGGGCTCTGGAAAAGGCTATTTAACCTTTGCTTTATACGATTATCTGGTACATCAAAAAGGCTATGAGGCAACCGTAACAGGAATAGAATTGCGTGAAGGTTTGGTAAATTATTGTAATGATATTGCTGAAAAATGTGATTTTAAAAATTTGTATTTTGTAGCACAACCTATACAAGAGTATGATACTAACAAAATAGACATCTTAATTGCGTTGCATGCCTGTGATACGGCAACCGATGATGCTATATACAAAGGTTTGGTATCTAAAGCTGCTTTAATTATTTGCGCACCTTGTTGTCATAAACAAATACGTCAGCAAGTAAAAGGAAAAGAACAAGAAAGTCCTTTATTAAAATACGGCATTTTTAAAGAGCGTCAATTTGAAATGGTTACCGATACCATTAGAGCATTGGTACTTGAAAAATATAACTACAATACCAAAGTATTTGAGTTTATTAGTAACGAGCATACCCGTAAAAATGTGATGTTGATAGGAGCAAAGTCGTCTAAAAAAGCAGATAAAGAAGGAATAACTCAAAAAATAGAAGCTTTAAAAGAAGCCTATCAAATAGAGCAACATTATTTAGAAAGCCTTTTATAAAAGATGATGATGACTGAGTATATCAGTACTATTTTTAAAGACCTTCAACTAACTGCTGAAGAAAAAGAACTGACAGAGCAACTATTTACTGAAGTTACCTATAAAAAAGGGGAAGTTATTTTACACACCAATGAAAAAGTGTTGTATCAATATTACGTGTTAAAAGGTTGCATACGAACGTATTTTATGGATGCAAAAGGAAAAGAACATACCATACAGTTTGCTATACAAGATTGGTGGATTAGTGATTATATAGGATATTTTTCAGAATCAGAATCGGTATTAACCATTGAATGCATTACAGAAGCAACCGTATTAAAAGTAGCTAAAAAAGAGTTAGATAACATCTATGAAAAAGTACCTAAAATAGAACACTTTTTTAGAAAAAAGTTAGAACGTTCTACGGTACGATTTCAAAAAAGAATTCTAAATAATTTAGCCTTATCTGCAAAAGAGCGATATCAACTATTTTTACAAACCTATCCTAATATAGAGCAGCAAATAAAAAACTACCATTTGGCGTCGTATTTAGGAATTACCACAGAAAGTTTAAGCAGAATCAGAAAAGAAACTTGGTAAACCCCAATAGTATAACGTAACTTACTTTGTTTTAAAAGAAATAGGAGTTAGATTTTGTTGCTTCGAGTAATAGTGAAGTGGATATCTGGTGAGAATTGACGTTAACCTCAAACAGATGTATAGAGAATATCTTATTCTAATTTCTGTCATAAGCAGACAAGCCAAAAATAACACCGCAAGAACCGTTAAAATTAAAATCTGTTTGAGCGACAGCGAGTTATTTTAATTTAGGTTCGAGGATGATTATTTTTGAGCGTAGGGTGGTTAAGACTAGATTTTTTGTTTCTTTTTCATCAATGGAAAAAGAAAAATGGTTTAGAAAAAGAATTTTCTTTGTAAAATCTATGTAGCTAAGGATAAATAGTTCTGTGTACTTATATGGGGTGTCATTTCCATTAATTAGGCAGGAAGTATGACTCCTCATCAATTTTAAGGTCAAACTCATTAATAACACTAATGTTCCTTTATTACCATACATCAATTTTTATATAAAGTTCATCCGGTAATTTTGACCTATATTAAAAACAAACAGATGAAAAAAGTAATATTTGTACTAACAAGTCACGATGAATTAGGTACTACAGGACATAAAACAGGATTTTGGATTGAAGAGTTTGCTGCCCCTTACTATTTTTTAAAAGATAAAGGCGTTGAGGTAACTTTAGCTTCTCCAAAGGGCGGACAACCACCTATAGACCCGAAAAGTAACGAGCCGGATTTTCAAACACCGGCAACACATCGTTTTAATGAAGATAAAGAGTTACAAACTGCCCTAGCCAATACATTACTATTAAGTGATGTTAAAGAGGCAGATTACGATGCTATTTTCTATCCCGGTGGTCACGGACCTTTATGGGACTTATCAGAAAATAAAGATTCGGTAGCTTTAATAGAAGCTTTTTATGCTAATCATAAACCGGTAGGAGCAGTGTGTCACGCACCTATCGTATTAAAAGATGCTAAGAGTAACGGAGAGCCTTTAGTAAAAGGAAAGAAGGTTACGGGTTTTTCAAATACTGAGGAAGATGCAGTACAATTAACGGCTATTGTACCTTTTTTAGTAGAAGATGAACTAAAAAATAACGGAGGAATCTATAGTAAAGCAGGAGATTGGCAAGAGTATGTAGTAGAAGATGGAAATTTAATTACAGGACAAAACCCGGCTTCTTCAGAATTGGTAGCAGAAAAATTATTTGCAAAGCTGTAAGTAAGCCCTAATGAGAGGGATTTTAAGTAATAGTAAGGAGCAGTCATAAGCAGACAAGCCAAAAATAACACCGCAAGAACCGTTAAAAATTAAAATCTGTTTGAGTGATAGCGAGTTATTTTAATTTAGGTTCGAGGATGATTATTTTTGAGTACAGACTGGTTAAGACTAGATTTTTTGTTTCTTTTTCATCGATGGAAAAAGAAAGATGATAAAATTAAACCAGCGTTTGTTATACATCATAGCAAACGCTAGTTTGTATGTTGAAGCTGTACTTCTTCTATCAATGCTAAGGTAACGTCATAAATAGGGCGTTGTATCATTTTGCTTTTTAACCAAGCATAAAAACTCATTACAAAAATATCTTCCTGTTTGGCGCCAACAAATTCAAAAGAGTTTTCTACCTGATTAAAAAACGATGAAGTAGTTACCAAAGACGGATTTTTATAATATTGCTCAACTAGTTTCAGAAAAACGATTACTCGTTCTTGATTAATTTCCTGTAGGAACTGAACATATTTTCGTTTAAAACTTAACAATCTCGATTCAAATAGATCTATATTTTGAAGTTCTAAGTGTAGCAGAATTTCAATTAAATTCTTTTTAACAGTCCACTCAATGCCCATTTTATCAATATACCACTGGTCAGAATGATGAAGTTTTGCGCATAGATGGAGCGCTTTTTTAAACTCATTAGTTTGAAAGTAGAAAGTTACCAAACTCAATTGGATTTCTAAAAGAGCTTTTACATCAGAGTGTTTCTTTTTAAGGACAGTTTCTAATAACTGAATAGCTTTAGTTTGTTGGTTGGAGTAATTGTTGTTTAAGGCAACCAACAGGGCATAGTTTATATAAAAGCTATGATAGTATTTCCCTTTATTTAGGAGCATGTAAGCATGCATAATTTCCAAGTATTCCAGCGATTCCTTAAATTTTTTATTTCTTAATAAAGTATTCGCAATTAAGTATAAAACACGAATATGGTAAAATACCTGCTTTTCTTTGCCCTTTTTATCTTTTAAAATTTGATAGGTATTGATAAGGAATTGTTCCGTTTTTACATAATCATTATGGATAAAGGCAGAAATATTAAGAATAGCAATAAGCTGGTATAGTGATTTAAAAGACAAATCTTGTGCTAAATTAATATGATGTTCTTCAAAAAGTGTATCAATAAGCGACTGAAAGTCTATTCTATGTTTGTTCTGATTTGTTTTAAGTGTTTGCCTTACTTTTGCATAAACAATATTGAGTTCTTCTTCTAAAAACAGGTGTTTCTGATTTTCTTTAAACGAATATATTACTTCATTAAAATCAATAGCCGTATAGGTATGCGCATACTGTATTTTGGTATGATAAATTTCATTAAGTATAGGAAATAATTGATGCTCTTTTGCTATAATTTCTGCTTTGTCTAAAATTTTAAAAGCAGCTTTATAGTTTTGATGAAATAAAAAATCTCTGGCAGCCAAGATATACTTAATTAAAAGCATGTCTACAGAGTTCTCGCCTTGAATTTTGGTATGGGCAATAAAATCGATTAAAGAATCGTATAAACGTTGTTTTAGTGTATAAAAAGCTTCTCGTTTATGAGCTCCGTATAATTCATAACAAATTTGTTCGGTTGAGGTTTCTCCTTTTTGAGCTAATTTAAATAATAAGATGTTTTTAGTATCGGTTCTTTTATTCCTTTTTTCTAAAAACAAAAGAAAACCTTGCTGCTGTTCCTCAGAAAATGAAGAAATAATTTGACGTAGTTGCTTCATTTAATCGTTAGATAAAAACTAGATTAGAGGTGTAAATATAAGTATTTTTAATTTTTTTGTGTAAAATATATCGTTAGATTTTTAGTGATATTGTTTTTAGTATGATATCAATATACAGCACCTTTGGAGTATAATTAAAAACCAAAAGTTATGAATACTCAAACAGAATGGTCAGCAGATCAGCACCAAAAAACTAAAAAGGAAAGAAAGAAAGTATTAAAAGTATATGATCAAAAACCAACTTCTGCTTATGTAGGCGCTTCATGGGCAGCATTGTTAATAGGAATTACTTCTTATTGTATAGGTTTATGGAATGTAGAAATGCAATTAAACGAAAAAGGGTATTATTTTACAGTACTATTGTTTGCATTGTTTTCAGTAATCTCAGTTCAAAAATCAATTAGAGATAGGCTAGAAGGTATTCAAGTAACGGAAATCTATTATAGTATTAGTTGGTTTACCACGATAGCATCTATAGTATTGTTGGTAGTAGGTTTATGGAACGCCGATTTATTGCTGAGTGAAAAAGGGTTTTACGGAATGTCATTTGCATTGAGTATTTATGCAGCTATTTCTGTACAAAAAAATACCCGAGATATTGAATATATCAATAGAAATGAAGAGAAAGGAGAGGAGGAATAGTATGTATTAGAATGTTACAGTTTTAAATGATAACCTAACAAGTAAAATCACTTAAGAATTCAATTTTTTAAGTGATTTTTTTGCGTATTTCAAAAGTATAGATAATAAGAACTTTGTCGTATTTTTACTTCTTTATAAGAAGGGCACATGAAAAAATCTACCATACTCATTGTTTTAGCATTTTTCTCTATTTATGTTATTTGGGGATCAACCTATTTATGGAACAAAATTGCAGTTTCTGAAATCTCGCCAATGTTGTTAGCAGCTACCCGATTTACCACGGCAGGTATTTTAATTATGTTATTAGCAAAAGCCATGAAAAAACCATTAGGTATTTCAAAGAGTCAGTTAATAAATTCTACCATTGCAGGGTTTCTGTTTTTAGTATATGGAAACGGTGTTTTTGTATGGGCATTAAAATATATAGATAGTGGTTTTGGTGCTTTATTAGGTTCTACACAACCCTTGTTTGTATTGTTATTAATGCGTTTAATAGACGGTAAAAAAATGCAAGGAAGATCTATTATTGGAGTGTGTTTGGGTGTATTGGGGATGTATTTATTGGTAAGCCAAAAAGAAATAGCTACTTCAGAAGATACCGTACTGGGAATAATGATGATTTTTAGTTGTGTGTTAAGCTGGAGTTACGGAAGCGTATTTGTAGCCAAGGCAGATTTACCTAAAAACTTTTTTGTGAGTACAGGTTACCAAATGCTCATCGCCGGAATTTTATTATTTACCGTTAGCTTAATTTTAAATGAACCTTGGAGCTTACCATCAAGTTGGTCTTTTGATGTACAACTGTCTATGGTATTACTCATTCTATTTGGAAGTATTGTAGCCTTTACAGCATTTAATTTCTTATTAAAAAATATCTCGGCAGAAAAAGTATCTACCTCTGCTTATGTAAACCCAGTAATTGCTTTGTTTTTAGGATGGTATTTTTTAGATGAAAGATTAAGTACACAATCAATTATTGCCTCAGTAGTTTTGCTAACCGGAGTGTATTTTATTAATTCAAGAAAAAGGCAGTCAAAACTTAAGATTACCACCAAACCACAAAAAGTTTAAGAAACTCACCATTTGGTTTTTTAACCCAGCATAGAGGTGCATTTTCTTCCTGTAAATAACAGGATACTTTTTCTAAAAAAGAAGTGTAGTTGAGCCAAGAAACATGAGCATGCGGAAGAACCAACCAGTTATGTTTTGAAGGAATGTAAAATTTTGCGTTCGAAAATTGAGATAGCTCATTTTTAGTACAGTAATATCCTAAAATACATTGGTTGTTAAGGTAAGGGTATTCTTTTTGAATGCTATGCAACGGCACAAACAATTGCGCTTTAAAATATACTTTTTGTACCATAGTTTCAGAAGAGAACCCTATTGTTTCTAAATATATTTTACATTCATTAGAATATAATAAAGGAAGTTGCTTTTCGGTTAACTTGGTAAGTTTTTGTGTGAGTGAATCTCTTCGGTTAGGACCAATCCATTTATTTATTTCAGAAGTGGTAATTGAAGGATCGTACAGATAAAACTTATATATAATTTCTAAATGAACCGGAATATTGTTTTCTAAAAGAAGACAATCCAATTCTCCAAGGGTCATTTTTTCTTGTTGAATTTGAATATTTTCAGCAAGCAACTTTATATGCTCTGTGTGTTGTAATTCAAACGAAACAAAGCGCTCTACCTGTTTTCCTAATCTAAGCTTTTCAGGTATATTATCTTGATAAGAAATTGCTGCTTGATTATTATGTTCAAATTGAACTAAATCAAACAGTCCTATACCATGCCATAAAAAGGGAGTCTTTATAAAACCTTCATATTGAAGTTGTAGTTCTTTTTTATTATAAAACATTGATTAAAATTAAGAAAATATAGTGTAAAATCACCCATAAAGGGTGAGCTTATTTACTTGTATAAATCATAGTTTTGCTTTGTAAATAAAATATAAATAAAAAACAAAAACATGAAAAAATCACGTATGAAGAAAACAAAGAAATTTTTAAGATCAACAAGTGTATTACTCTTAAGTATTATGCTATTTTCTTGTTCTAACAATCAGGAAGAAGAAATAGGAATGATTGAGAAACAGCAAGAACAAAACATGCCTACGGTACAGAATGAAAGGTTAGTTTTTAAAGATGGTAAACAGTATAGTAAGTTTATAGAAGATAAAAACTTATTAAAAGAGTTAGCACTTACTCTTTCTGCTAAGAAATTTGCACCTTTAAGAGAGGTAGTTTCCGGAGATGAGAATGAATATGCAGACTTTATTTTGGATTTATACAATAAAAACAGAGAAATTCAAATAGGAAGTGAGCTTATTTTTATTAAAGATTGGACACAATACATTGTTAAAAATCAAAACGAAGAGTTGTTTGCCCAGATTAAAAGAGGAGAGGTTACAGAAGAGAGTAAAGAGTTGAAAATCTATAAAATAGAAAGAAAAATCATCCCTTTAAAACAAGAGAATACAAATCAGCAACGTAATTGGTTGGATGCCAGGTATCAAAAAGAATTTACCACTAATACAGGAGGAAGAATGAAGTTTGTAAATGAAGCTTATTTGAATGTGTACTACATACCTATTGGAATTGGATATGTTACTGCTGCAATTGATTACGGTGTAAGAGCAAAATATGAATGGTTACACGGTAGAACTTGGAAACCGGCAGGTGAAAATGTATATAAAGAAATTAGAAATTTGAGTATAAAGCTAAAAAATAGTGTTGGAGAACAAGTGTTAAACAGAAGTATAGTTTCTCAGGAAGATAACAGAAACTTAATAGTTAATACTAATGCAAATTCTGTAGCGGGTAATATGAATTATACGTTAGAAATTTCAGGTAATTTCTATTCAGAAGTGCGCCATTACCAACAACCTAATTATAATTATAGAGTGTATTGTAATTGGATTGCACATTTTGTAATTTAAAATATATCAAAAAAAAAATACACAAGATAATTCTTGTGTATTTTTTATATGGATGGAAACTTTTGTTTTTATTCTTGTATTCCTAATTTAGCTAATACCTGTTTTGTAATATCAAAACGTTCGTCTATATACGCAAACTGGTTACCACCAGTAGTTAGAATTTGTGTATAACCGTTTGTAGTAGCTATCTCTTTTACAGCATCATTAAGTTTTTTGTATAAAGGTTTCATGTATTCATCTCTTCTTAATTGAATTAAAGTAGATCCATTTTTACGAAACTTACCCATATCTTGTTCAATAACAGCTATTTCCTGAATTTTGGTGTTTCTGTCGTCACCAACTAAAGTTTTCTCAACTTTTTTAAAGGCTTCAATCTTGTCATTATACTCTTTCGCTTTTATTTGAAAAGAAGAATCTAGTTGTTTTGCATAATTACTAATTCTAACTAAAACCTCTTTCATTTCCGGCATTTTACCAATAATATAATCGGTATCAATAGTTCCGGTTTTAGTTTGAGCAAAAGTTAAAGAAGTGAATAATAAAGTAATAAAAAGGATAAGGTTTGATTTCATGTTTTTTAATTTTTAACAAATATATAAAAGTGGATATCTTGGGTGTCTAAAAAAGCGTTAAAGTTTAGCTTCAATAGTCGCTATTATATGCTGAGTGTTTTCTTGAAAATCAAACCATATAATTGATGTGTCTTTTCTAAACCAAGTACCTTGTCGTTTTGCAAAACGTCGGGTATTTTTCTTGATTTCTTCAATAGCAAAATCTAAGGTGAAATGACCATCGAAATAGTCAAACAGTTCACGGTAGCCAACAGTTTGTAAGGCATTTAAACTTTTATGGGGATACATTTCTTTGGCTTCAGTAAGCAAGCCGTTATCCATCATAATATCAACTCGTTTGTTAATACGATTATACATAAGTTCTCTATCGGCAGTTAAACCTATTTTAATACTGTTAAAGTTACGAGCTGCTTTGGGTTTATTTTTAAAAGAGGAATACGTTTTTCCGGTACCTATACAAATTTCTAAGGCTCTGATTAAACGATGCGGATTATCAATAGCAATGGTATTATAGGCTTCAATATCTAATGAAGCTAACTTTTTTTGAAGAGTTTCTATTCCGTCAGAAGCCAATAAAGCAGTTAAGTTACTACGAATAGAAGGATCAACATCCGGAAAATCATCTAATCCGTTTAACACGGCATCTACATATAAACCACTTCCGCCTACCATAATTTGGATTGGGTTTTTCTTAAAAAGTTCATCTAATGTAGCCAAAGCATCACGTTCAAACTGCCCTACATTGTAGTCATCAAAAATACTTCTGTTTTGTATAAAATGATGTGTAGCAGCCTCCAGTTCTTCTTTATTAGGTACCGCAGTTCCTATAGACATTTCTTTGTAAAATTGTCTGGAATCGCATGAAAGAATATCACATCCGAAATGCTGAGCAAGTTTTATTCCTAAAGCGGTTTTTCCAATAGCTGTAGGTCCTACAATGGTAATAAGCGTATTTGTCATTAATCGTGTAATTTACTTCCGCAATGATTGCAATATATGGCATCGTCATCATGACCTTCATAAGAACAGTTAGGACACGATTGAGTATTTAAATGTAAATCATGTATTCTAGTCATTTCAGAAGATACAATTCCGGTAGGAACTGCTATAATTCCGTAACCTAATATCATAATTATACTCGCTATTAATTGGCCAAAAGGAGTTTGTGGAGCAATATCACCATAACCCACGGTAGTTAGTGTTACAATCGCCCAATAAACGCTTCTGGGAATACTGGTGAAGCCATTATCTCCCCCTTCAATTAAATACATAATAGTACCTAATATGACACATAAAATGAGTACAAAAAATAAAAAAACGGCAATTTTAGCTCTACTGGCTTTTAAGGCTTTAATAAAGTTATTAGACTCACCTATAAAACGTGCTAACTTTAAAATTCTAAATACCCTTAGTAAACGTAAAGCTCTTAGAGCAAGTAAACTATGTGTACCGATGAAAAAAATAGATAAATACTTAGGAATAGTAGAGAAAAAATCAATAATACCATAAAAGCTAAATATATACCTTGCCGGTTTATTTATAGATACAATTCTTAAAATATATTCAATGGAAAAAAGTACAGTTAAAATCCATTCTCCAATATTTAAAATAGCACCGTATTTGGTCTGAATTTCATCAACACTTTCAAGCATTACAAAAAGTACTGAAGAGAGAATAGCTATTAATAAAATAATATCAAAAAGCTTTCCTTCACGAGTATCAGCCTCGTAAATTATTTCATGTAGTTTATCTTTCCAGTTTTTTTCCTGCTCTTTCAAACGAATAATTTTAGGTTAAACATTTAGTTTTTAGTATTTCGTAGCACTTGATAAAAAAATCGTAAAACCGACTACAGACTGCTTTATTCATTACCTTTTGCGGAGGTGGTTAGCTTATATTACCATATCCCCTATGAGGGGGTCAAAATGTTTTTGTTAAAAATTGAGATACAAAAATATGTTTTTGAATCATGCTTACCAAATCTATACGCGGAGAGAAGAAAAGCAGATTAAAAAACAGCAACAGCTCTAACAGGAGAACCTGTGCCTCCTCTTATTTTTAAAGGAAGCGCTATAAAACGAAAGCGGCCTCTTCCGATGAGTTGATGAAGGTTAATCATATTTTCATAATGTGTAAATCCTAAGTCACCACAAATATGATGTACTTCTTTATTAGAAACATTGGGAACTCCGGGCGACATGGTTTCAACACCAAAAGTAGCTATTTTTTGTAAACCAAGCCAAGTAGCACATTCGGCTGTAATACCAGGGCCTTTTCCCCAGTTTTCGGTATCGAAATGTTTACGATAATGATTCGTATATAATAGAACAGTATCTCCTTCTTTTATCGTTAACTTTTCTTTTTGTAAAGCATTTTTAATTTCTTCAGAAGTAATAAGTTCTTGAAGTTTTTTATGAGAAAAATCTAAACAAATACCTTCCGTATAAAACATAGATAAAGGCATGGTGTCAATTGATTTACCTTTATGTTTTGCTGCCATATGGTTTAAAGCATCAACGTGTGTTCCGGTATGTTCTCCTAATTCTAATTTGTATACACTTGGAGTTGTCGTTGTTGGATTTTCAATACCGTCCCATTCTTCATGTGTATTATGGATAGACATTTTTACTTGAGGTAAACTTTTATAAACAGGCATTCCCTCGTAAATTTCCTGACTTAAATCAATAATTTCAGGCATTATTTATAACTCAATTTTAACGTTATAATTCTCTAAATCTTTAATGTAGTTGTGAGGTATAAATTCATCGCTGTCAAATTCATCTTGACGATTCTTTTTCATTTCTATGCGTTTTACAGCTTTTAAAAATCGTCTCATTTCAATTTGGTTGCTAACAATAATCCCCGGAACAATAACGCCTTTACCATGTTCATCTCTGGCAACCATGGTAAAGTATGAAGAATTACAATGGTTTATAGTTCCTGTTTGAATATTTTGAGACTCTACGCGAATACCAACAACCATTGACGTTTTCCCGGTATAATTTATAGAGGCTTTTAGGGTAACTAACTCGCCAACCTCAATAGGATTTAAAAAATCTACGGTATCTACAGAAGCGGTAACGCAATATGCACCGGAATGTTTAGAAGCACAGGCAAAAGCAATCTGATCCATTAAATTTAAAATATATCCTCCATGAATTTTACCGCTAAAATTAGCATGAGAAGGAAGCATTAATTCCGAAATAGAAATACGAGTGTTTTCTACATTTTTAAAATCATTCTTCATTTGTATCATTAGTTATTCCTCGAAAATGTGGTGATTGTTCTTCTTCTACCTTTGTGATAAAATATTTAGTGTCTCCTAACCAGAAAAAAGTTCCAAAACGCTCCTTGTAATACACTTTTACATATCTGCCTTGATATTTTTGCAAGTCTTCAATTACTTTTTTTTCTTTATCTTCTACTGAAAAAGAAAAGATTTGAGCTCCTGAAATACCTTGACTTATTTCTCCTTCCCATGTTTTTATCATAACTCCTTTATGACTGATTTTTATAAGTTCACCGGAGCGAACCCCTTCACTATAAGGAATAAAATAGATAAAAGCATAATATAAGCCGGCTATTAAAGCGATGATAACCAGAATTAAAGCTAATATTTTTTTCATAAAATAAGTATATTTTCTATAAACAAAAGTAAGGTTAAAATTTTGACTTGTAAAATGAATTGAAATTGGTAAGTTTGTCTTGCTTCAAAAAAATAGAAAAATGAATTACATTTTATTTGATGGTGATGTTAGAAATGCTTTATTACCATTTACTTACACCAAACCGGTTGCAGATATAAGAATAGGAATTTTAACCATTCGTGAAAAGTGGGAGAAGTTTTTAGGAGTTACTACTACAACAATTACTGAAGAATATTTAGAAGAAAAATATCCGATGGTTGAAATGGAAGTAAACGTATTATTGAATGCTTCTTTTTTACCTAGTAAAACATTGGTTGAAATGGTAAAAAACTTAGAACCTAATCAAGCCATATTTAAAGAGGAAGATGTAATCGCTTTTTACACAACAGATACTCAGGAAGAAGTTGATTTTTCTCAATATGAACAAATAGAGTTTGTTGAAGAATTAATTCAGATAAAGAATACATGGGACATTTTTTCATTAAATGATAAAGCAATCAAGGTCGATTTTGAATTAATAACAGAAGGAAGAAAATCGCAGCCTATACCAGATACTGTTAATTGTATTAATAGAGATGATATTTTTATTGAAGAAGGAGCTACCATTACTTTTGCTACATTAAACGCTTCAACAGGACCAATTTATATAGGAAAAAATGCATTGATTATGGAAGGTTGTTTAGTAAGAGGACCTTTAGCAATGTGTGAAGAGTCTGCGTTAAAAATGGGAGCAAAAATTTATGGAGCAACTACTTTAGGTCCGCATTGTAAAGTAGGAGGAGAGGTTAATAATGCTGTTTTGTTTGGATATACTAATAAAGGACATGAAGGGTATTTAGGAAACTCTGTATTGGGTGAATGGTGTAACTTAGGAGCAGATACCAATAATTCTAATTTAAAGAATAATTATGCAGAAGTTAGATTATGGAATTATGAAACGGGTAGATTTGCTAAAACAGGTCTGCAGTTTTGTGGATTAATGATGGGAGATCATTCTAAATGTGGAATTAATACCATGTTTAATACCGGAACGGTGGTAGGAGTTTCTGCTAATATTTTTGGAAGCGGGTTTCCAAGAAACTTTATTCCTTCATTCAGTTGGGGAGGAGCTTCCGGTTTTACAGAATATAAAACCGATAAGGTTTTTGAGGTAGCAGAAGTAGTAATGAAAAGAAGAGGAATCGAATTTGATGAAGTTGAGAAAAAAATTTTAGACCACGTTTTTACGGAAACACAGAAATATAGAAATTATTAAAAATTTATGTAGTTCTAATTAGGGGAAGCTTACAATATTATATATGTTTGATGTTCTTTTAATTCACCTTTCCAACCTATTTTATAGTATTTCATTTATAGTAAAGCTAAAAAAGAGTTACCCAAAGGCAACTCTTTTATATTTTTATATGTCCCGTCCTAAAATAAGTTGACACAAATTAGACTTATTTTATGAATACGAGTCCACACAAGAAAAAGCGCACA
>NZ_JBOCUK010000039.1:0-28279 GCF_050606265.1 Tenacibaculum sp. TC6
TGCGCTTTTTCTTGTGTGGACTCGTATTCATAAAATAAGTCTAATTTGTGTCAACTTATTTTAGGACGGGACATAATTAATACAAAAAGGTAGCCTTACGGCTACCTTTCATTTTTCACAATTACTTCTTATTAATAAACAAGAGTTACTGAAACTGTATTTGGATTTGCACTATACCAATGTGCCCAATGTCTTGTTTCCCCTTTTAAAGGTGTATAAATATTAGGCGCAGCAGGGAAACCAACCGACCAATCGTATGTTTTATTAGCTTCATTACAATAACAATATTTATGTCCGGAAGCATTAAGTGTTATGGTAGGAAATCCAAAAGTAGATTCTACTTTATAGCTCAACTCATACTCTAATCTATTATCTGTTTTAACAGTTTTCCACCAACTCCACCATAAAAACTTTTTACGTTGCTCAACCTTAGTTTTCGCTCCTATTGAGCTATAAAACAACCAATACCCATTGTATTGCTTAGCTTTCATTCTGTAATTATTATTAAAATACTGATATGATGTAACCCCTCTGGCTTCGCTTTCTCTTTCAACTTCATTATTATGTCTATAAACCGTTAACTCTTTATTATAGTTGAACGTTTCTCCTTTCTCCATTTTAATTTTTCCTCCGTTATAAGAAGCTAAAAACTCATCAATATAAGCGGAAAAACCTTCTGTATAAGCATACACAAATTCTCCGTTAATTCTAAAAATTTTATTTTCTACAGCTACTTCACCTTTTTGATTTAATAATAACAAGAGCATATCATCATTTGAATCAACAACAGGTAATTCCTTTTCATTAATTCCTAATTTTTCAGCTTCATAAGCTTCTAAATTATAAATCATTAATAACGAATTATATTTTCCTGCCTCAGACATTTCTTTTGCTTCATCTAAAAGATCTGTTTCAGATTCTTGACGTTCTGATACAAACATTTTTAATTCATCAATACTTCCAAAACGTAGCATATTAGCTTCTTCGCCTTTTAAAACAGCTAATTCATCCGTTTTTTCCTGACGTAATGTTTCTTCCTCTTTACAAGAGATAATCATAATACTTATCATGATTAATGCAATCAATTTTTTCATAAAATAAAAATTTTTAAATACTTGTTTCCTACTCGTACGCTTTTCGGTTTCCGCGATAATAATTTAATTTTGATTAGTTTTTTATGGTTGATCAATCCATGAATTAATTTTTCCGTTTAACTAGTATTTAACAGAATTAAGGCAAAAATATGTAGGTTATTAAAGGTAGTTCTAATGCTATTCACTGTTAATACACAGGAAAAAACAGTAAAAATTTAGGTGGATTTATTTTATGCGTATTTAACGCTTTTTATTTAGAGGCTACTAAAAGCTATTTAACAAAGCTTTAATTATTGTTAATACATTTCCCTTTTTTAAACAATAAATAATTGTAAATTTACCTCTTTCAAACTAGACAAATTACAATGGGTAGAATTATTGCAATTGCAAATCAAAAAGGTGGTGTTGGTAAAACAACTACTACTGTAAACTTAGCTGCGGCTTTAGGTGTTTTAGAGAAAAAAGTATTATTAATAGATGCTGATCCACAAGCAAATGCTACTTCCGGTTTAGGTCTGGATGTTGAAAGTATAGAAATAGGTACCTATCAGGTACTTGAACACACAGCTACTCCAAGAGAAACTGTATTAGAAACCAATTCTCCTAATGTAGATTTAATACCTGCACATATTGATTTAGTTGCTATTGAAATTGAGTTGGTAGATAAGCAACAAAGAGAATACATGTTAAAAACCGCTTTACAAAGCGTAAAAGACGATTATGATTTTATCTTAATTGATTGCGCCCCTTCTTTAGGGCTTATTACCTTAAATTCTCTAGTTGCAGCAGATTCTGTTATCATTCCTATCCAATGTGAGTATTTTGCCTTAGAAGGATTAGGAAAACTATTAAACACTATAAAAAGTGTACAAAAAATTCACAATCAGGATTTAGCCATTGAAGGACTTCTTTTAACCATGTTCGACCCACGTTTACGTCTTTCTAATCAGGTAGTTGAAGAAGTTAGAAAACACTTTAGCTCTATGGTTTTTGATACAATAGTACACAGAAATATTCGTTTAAGTGAAGCCCCTAGTTACGGTGAAAGTATTATTTCTTATGATGCAACCAGTAAAGGTGCTGTAAATTACTTAAATTTGGCCAACGAAATTTTAAATAAAAAAGCATAAATATTGTAATGGCAAAAGCGACAAAAAAACAAGCTCTTGGTAGAGGTTTATCGGCATTATTAAAAGAAACAGCAGATGTTAATTCTGCTTCTGATAAAAATGCGGACAAATTAGTAGGTAATATTATTGAAATTGATATTAACTCAATTGAAGTTAATCCGTACCAACCTAGAACTTATTTTGATGAAGAAGCCTTACGTGAATTAGCTAGTTCTATTAAAGAATTAGGGGTTATTCAACCTATTACTGTTCGTAAATTAGCCGGTGAAAAATTTCAATTAGTTTCAGGAGAGCGTCGTTTTAGAGCTTCTAAATTAATTGGAAACACAACAATTCCTGCCTATATACGACTAGCTAACGATCAGGAAATGCTTGAAATGGCATTAGTTGAAAATATTCAACGTAAAAATCTTGATCCAATTGAAGTTGCTCTTTCTTATCAACGATTAATTGATGAAATTCAATTAACTCAAGAAGAATTAAGTACTCGTGTAGGAAAAAAGCGTTCTACAGTTACTAACTATTTACGATTACTAAAACTAGATCCGATTATACAAACAGGTATGAGAGATGGTTTTATTAGTATGGGACATGGTAGAGCCTTAATTAATGTTGATAGTACTACAGACCAGTTAAACATTTACGAAAAAATTGTTCGTGATAAACTTTCTGTTCGTCAAACAGAAGATTTAGTAAAAAACTTAAAAGCCGGAACTATTACCAAAGCTGCTAAGAAAAAAGTACTTCCAAAATATATTAGTGAAGGTGCTAAAGAAATGACAGAATACATTGGAAACAAAGTAGATGTTACGGTTAACAATCGTGGTAAAGGTAAAATTTCTATTGCTTTTAATTCTGAAGAAGATTTCAATCGTATAAAAAAACTATTACAATAATTGTTACGTAAAAAGATCATATGGGCTTTTTTAGGTTTCTTTTTGTCATGTACACTGTACGCCCAAAAAGATTCTTTAGCTATTAAAGCCAAGAAAATTCAGTTTGAAAACGATAAATATAATCCGCTTTCTCCCTCAAAAGCAGCTTTTTATTCTGCTATTTTTCCGGGAGGCGGACAAATTTATAATAAAAAATACTGGAAAGCTCCTATTGTTTGGGGAGCTATGGGTGCCAGTGTATATTATTACATTATCAATAGTAATGATTATGACAGATTTAGGACTGCTTATAAACTAAGAGTTCAGGGGCTTCCTGACGAGTTTAACGGTCAAAATGGAAACCCAAATATTTCAACTGCAGGGTTAGAGAATGCCCAAAAAGTATTACGAAAAAACAGAGATCTTTCTTTACTTACAGGAGTTTTGTTATACGTATTACAAATAGTTGAAGCGAGTGTTAATGCGCATTTACTTCAATTTGAAACAAATGATAATCTATCTATAAAACCAACAATCTTAACAGATCCTTTATTCATTGAGTCACCCAGAGTTGGTTTAACTTTAAAATATTCTTTTTAAAAATGAAAATAGCCTTACTCGGATACGGTAGAATGGGTAAAGAAATTGAAAAAATTGCTTTACAAAGAGGGCATGAAATTGTAATAAAATACTCCGGTAAAGAAAAATACGATATTACTACGGCTGATGTTGCCATAGATTTTAGTTTACCAAATGTAGCTTATGATAACATTACTAATTGTATTTACAATAATGTGCCCGTTGTTTCAGGAACTACGGGATGGTTAGATAAGTATGAAAAAGTAGTTGAGTTATGTAACCAAAAAAATGGTGGTTTTATTTATGCTTCAAACTTCAGCCTAGGAGTTAACATCTTTTTCGAGCTTAATAAACAACTAGCCAAAATGATGAGTACTTTAGAACAATATAACGTATCTATTGAAGAAATTCATCATACTCAAAAACTGGATGCTCCAAGTGGTACTGCTATTACTCTTGCTGAAGGAATTATTGAAAATTCATCCAAAAACTCATGGAGTTTAGATGGAACAACCGATCAAAACAACATTCCTATTACAGCTGTAAGAACTCCAGAGGTACCCGGAACACATACCATTACTTATCAATCTTTTGTAGATACTATTGATATAAAACACACGGCACATAACAGACAAGGTTTTGCTTTAGGAGCCGTAGTTGCTGCTGAATGGCTAGTTGATAAAAAAGGAGTATTTACAATGAAAGACGTGTTAAACTTAGGTTAAAAGGTGTAACTTTTTAACGTAATGTAAACTTATAAACTGAATTTTGCTCAAACCGAGGATAAAATATTGAAATTATGACATTAACTGAGTGGTTTATTTTCTTTTTAATAATTCAAGTAATTCATTTTTTAGGAACCTGGAAGTTATATATCCGTGCCGGTAGACAAGCATGGGAAGCTGCAGTTCCTGTATACAACGCTGTTGTTTTAATGCGAATTATTAATCGCCCGATATGGTGGGTTTTATTACTATTTGTCCCCATAGTTAATCTTTTAATGTTCCCTATAGTTTGGGTTGAAACCTGTAGAAGCTTTGGATTTAATAAAGGTAAAGATACTTTTTTAGCCATTTTTACATTTGGCTTGTATATATTTTATATCAATTATGCCACCAATGCTGAACATAAAAAAAATCGCAGTTTAAAACCTCCTACAGCAGTAGATGAATGGCTAAGTTCTATTTCATTTGCAGTTATTGCTGCAACTCTAGTGCATACGTACTTTATGCAGCCATATACCATTCCAACCTCTTCATTAGAAAAAACTTTATTGGTTGGAGATTATTTGTTTGTTAGTAAGTTTCATTACGGAGCACGTGTTCCTATGACAACTATTGCAGCTCCAATGGCTCATGATACTATTCCTGGATTAGGTATTAAATCCTTTTTATCTGATGATAACCCGGAGCATAAAAACAATTGGAAAAATAAATTATCACTTCCTTATATGCGCTTACCAGGTATTCAAAAAATTAAGCGTAATGATATTGTAGTTTTTAGTTGGCCAGCAGATACTACTAAAACTATGTGGGGTGATACTTCCGGGAAACAAACATACAAGCCTATAGACAAACGTACTAACTATGTAAAACGTTGTGTAGGAATTCCGGGAGATAGCCTAGAAGTAAGGGATGGTTATGTATATATTAACGGTGAAAGAACGGTACTTCCAGACAGAGCAAAACCACAATGGTTTTTTACTGTAGATACAGAAGGAAAAAGTTTTGACAACAATGATGCTCAAAAATATAATATTCGTGAGTGGACCTCAAGAGATGGAAAGTATATCTTAAATCTTACCGATGAAGAAGCAGCTTCAATAGCTAAGAACCCTATTGTTAAAAGTGTAGAAAAAATAGTAAGACCAAAAGGATATTATGATAAATCTGTTTTCCCGCATGATCCAAGATATGCTTGGTCTTCTGATAACTTCGGTCCTATTTACATTCCTAAAAAAGGCGTAACCGTAGCCTTAGATAAAAAAAGTATTCCTTTTTACGAGCAAATTATTGGACGATATGAAGGTAATGATTTAACCATTTTTGGAGATGATATTTATATCAATGGAAAAAAAGCGACTTCATATACTTTTAAGCAAGATTATTTTTGGATGATGGGAGACAACCGTCAAAACTCATTAGATGCTAGAAATTGGGGATATGTTCCTTTTGATCATGTTGTAGGAAAACCAGTAATGATATGGTTAAGCTGGGACCCGAAAGCCAAGAGTATTTCTGAAAAAATAAAATCTATTCGTTGGGATAGAATGTTTACTACTGTTGGAGGTAGTGGAAAACCTGTTTCGTATTTATGGGTAGTAATAGTATTAATAGTAGGATATATTGCATACAGCTTCAGTAAAAACAAAAAGAAAAAGAAATCATAATGGCTCTTTTTATTCCTACGTATTTTGCTCCTATTGCTCAATATGCTGCTATTTATCAAGCTAATGATGTTGTTTTTGAATTGGAAGATAATTATCAAAAACAAACCTATAGAAACAGATGTTATATATATGGTGCTAATGGTAAACTTGCTTTAAATATTCCGGTTAAGCATACAACGTCTGAAGGTAGAAAAAAAACAAAAGACACTTTAGTAGAGAATGATTTTCCTTGGCAACAACAACATTTCAAATCATTACAAGCAGCTTATAGGTCTTCTCCTTTTTTTGAATTTTTTGAAGACGATTTACGTACTATTTTTACTAAAAAATATACTTACTTACAAGATGTAACTATAGATACTCATCAATTAATTGCTGATGCTTTGCAAATAAATGAAGATTATTCTACCACGAATAACTACGAAATTACAGCAGAAAATGATTATCGATCTTTAGCTATTGCCAAAAAAGGTATTGAAATAGAAATGGATAGCTATATACAAATGTTTGATGACAAGTACGGATTTATTCCAAACCTTTCAATACTTGATTTATTGTTTATGGAAGGAGCCAATGCTATTAGTTTTTTAGAAAAAATTTCCTTAGTTTTGGAGTAGACACTTATTGGTCCCCCAATGTATTTATTAAGCTATTGACCAAACGATACGTTTCGTTTGTAGTTATACTTTTATACATTAATAATAAGTTATGCAAAATATTATTGAACAGTTTATGAGATATTTTATACCAAATATCTCAGAGAAATCTATAGAATCATTTAGTTCAATTGTTTCTTTAAAACAATTTCCAAAAGGAAAAATCATTATAAAACAAGGTCAGGTTCCTAGTAACTTTTATATTATTAAAAGTGGAGTTGCCAGAAGTTATATAAAAAATGAAGAAGAAAAGGAACATATAAGAACGTTATACACCCCTTTGAGCACTGTTGGTGCTTTATCTTCCCTTATCAAAAAAAATACCTCAAATGCCACTTATGATTGTTTAACAGACTGTGAATTTTTTGAAGGAGATTTCAGTGCCTTTTTAAACTTAACACAGAACAATCATGAAATTGCGCTGTTTTACTGTAAGGTTTTAGAAAGCATTTTTATAAGAACAGAAAAAAGAGTTGATGAATTGGCATTATTGAGTGCCACAGAAAGGTATTTAAAATTAAAAGAGGAAATCCCTGAAATTAACAACTTAATACCTCAGTACCACATTGCTTCTTTTTTAAATATTACTCCTGTACAATTAAGCAGAATACGAAAAAAACTATATTCGGTTTAATTATAAACATATGTTAATCAACTTGTTTAATAGTAGACATATATTTGCACACGTAAAAAATATATTACCTTAAGAATATTATTTTTCCCTTTAATATTTAGTTTCCCCTTACAGAAAAAGGTTTGTTCTAAGAACAAACCTTTTCTCTTTTATTATTGTTTATTATAAAAACCTAGCCATCAAATTATTAATCTGATCTGAGATTTTCATTTTGTACACGATGTAGATATAAAGTAAGGTTATAATACTACTTTTTAATATAATATTTATAATCGGAGATACAGAAAAGTTAAAAAGCTCAACATTACCCACATTAAAATCCCAATAATTAAAACTAAGGTATAGTAATACAATAATTAAGGTCATATGTAGCGTTTGTTTAGTAAACGGAAACATATGTAACTTAGCATCCACATACCACACTTTAAATATCCCGAAAATGATAAACGATAAAAATGTAGCAAAAGCCAATCCTTCTGTTCCATAATTCAAGTTGTAATAAAAATACTTATTTAGTACCCAAACCAATATAGCCATACCGGCACCTGTAAATAATGTAATTCTATAAAACTGTGAGTTGTTTATAATAGCACCATTATTTCCTAATGCCATTGTAAATAATTTAGCAGCAGAAATCATTAACACTACCAGCTCTCCTCCTGCATATCCTTTTGGCATAATTTTAAAAAGTTCAGATACATTACAGTTAATAAGAATAAAAAACAATCCTCCTACCAATAATAAATTTATGGAACTCTTTTTGTACAGATTTTCAACTTCACTTGAATTATTTTCGTTTATAGACTTTGAGGTTAAAGGCTGTAAAATTTGAGTCATTGCTCTACTTGGCGCTTCTATAAAAGATCCTATAAAAACAGCTACACTATAATATGCTGCTTTATCAAAAGTATCCTTACCTGCTATCATAAACTTATCTATATCTAAAATAATAGCACTGGCACTACCTGCTAAAATTATATAGAGTGTATACCTCATTATTTCTCCGTAATTTTCAGGTAACGAGAAGTAAAACTTTGGAAGATATAGTTTAAGCGCATATAACATCATTATGATGGTTCTAAGGATATAAGCGTAGGATAAAAAAGAAATAAATTCTTGTTTGGTAATCCAATTAAAATATACCGCAAATAAAAGAATAGTCACTGCGGCTCTATTGTATAATTCTTTTAGTAAGTTTCCAAATACCGATTGCATTTGTACTTTAGCCCATGAATAAAAAACTTCAAAATAGGCACAGCTTACAGCAATACTGTAAATGTAAATTGTATAATTTTCAACTATGGTATTTTCTTTTGAAACAAAAGCCATAATCCAATTGTGAAAATAATTCCAAAAATACCCCATTATTAAAGCTATGACTAATGGCAAAAGAATAACAGAACTTAAAAACTTATCTTTCTCTTCTTTTGTTTTATAGCTTGAAAAAAACTTAACAATAGTAAAGTGAATTCCTAATGCGGTAAATGGCATTATTAAATTAGAAGATGATAGTACATATGTTACCAATCCATAATAATCATCTTTTAAAAAACGAGTGTATAAAAAAATGGTATTTATACCTCCTATTAAAAACCCTAAATATATAATTAGAGTATTTTTTAATGATTGTTTAAAAATAATTCCCAATGTATTCTTTTTTAACTAACTCTTAGAAATTTGTTTGATGAAAGTTACTAATTTTCCTGTTAAGTTTTTTCTATGATAATGCTCTATAGTATTCGCAAGATTGGGTATTCCATTAGTCGCTTTGTACCTGTCGTAGAGTTCTAAAATATATTTTTTTAAATCTTCATGGCTATCGTAACTAAACACTTTTCCTGCCCCTATTTCTGCCATAATCCCAGATAAGTCACCATCTTCGGGACCTATTCCTATTATCGGTCTTTTAGCTTGAAGATATTCAAAAGTCTTTCCCGGAATCATTTCTTTAGCACTTGGATAATCATTTACTACAATTAACAGTACTTGTGATTCTTGTTGGTATTGTTTTGCTACCGGATGTGGTACATAACTAATATTTTGCACATTTTTTATATTACAATTATTAATTTCATCTGCAACTGTATCATCTATTTTTCCAATAAACTTCAATACTAAATCGTCTGCGAACTGTTTATTTTCTTTAGATATTTCTGATAAGACTTTCCATAATTTCTTAGGATTTCTTTCAGAATTCATCATGCCAATATGAGTAATCGTAAATTTTTCATCTACTTTAACTTCGTTACTCCTTTTTGTTCCGTCTTCATCAAATCCGTTAGTAATAACAGTTATATTTTTTGCTTTTGCTTCATATTTTTTCTTTGCATGATTGCTTACCATTAATACCCCGTCAGCTTCTTTAACAACTGTTTCTTCTAACTTATAATGTTTTTTTAATGATGCTTTAGTTAATGGCAACAAATGAAAATAATCAACACTAGTCCAAGGATCTCTAAAATCTGCTATCCATTTAACGCCTAATTGCTGTTTTAATTTCAATCCGATTAAATGGACACTATAAGGAGGTCCGGTAGTTATTAGCACATCAACTTTATTTTCTGCTAAGTACTTTTTTAATTTTTTAACCGAAGGTTGTATCCAAAATTTTCGTGCATCCGGAATAAAATAATTAGCCCTTATATACATTAAAATTTTATCTAAAAAAGTAGGATTAGGGTTTAAAAAACCCATACTTTTTTGTGTGTCTTCCTTTTTTAATTTTGAAAGAATCCCATTAGGTTCAATAATAGGGCATTTAAGCACCTCTATTCCTTCAGGAACATCTTTTTCAAGGGAAACATCTATAATAGGATAACTAGGATTTTCAGCAGTAAAAACAATGGGTTCTACATTAAAAATTCGTAAATATTTTACAAATTTCAACCAGCGTTGTACTCCCGGTCCACCTGCCGGAGGCCAATAATACGTTACAATTAATACTTTCAAGCTAATTTATTATATAATTCTTTTAAGTCTTTTGAAGTTTTATCCCAAGTAAAATGATTTTTCACAAAGGTTCTTCCATTTTCTCCCATTGCTTCTCTAAGCTGCTTATTTTCGTATAAAGTTACTACTTTTTGAGTAAACTCTTCAACATTTTCAGCTTCATGTACGAGTCCTGCATTAACTTCCTCTACAATATCTTTTTGAGCTTTAGCATCACTTACCAGTAGTGGTTTTCCTAAGCTCATGTATTGGAAAATTTTATTAGCATACGTAGTGTCATGATGAATATTTCTGTGCAGAGGTGACAAGCATACATCTGAATTTTTAATCCAGTTAGGAAATGTAGTATCTTTTTGCCATCCCATTAACTTTACTTCTTTTTCTAATCCTAAATCTATTACTTTTTTTTCAAGGCTCGGAGAGGTTTTACCCACAACTACAAACGTAAGGTTCTTTATTCTATTTTTTAACGTAACCATACTTTCTAACACTGTATCTAAGCCTCTTCTTTTTCCGGTATCACCTAAATATAGTAACGTAAACTCTTCTTCTTTTTTCTTATATGGAATTTCCGGGTGTTCACTACTTTCAAAAAATGAAGACCTTACCGTATTAGGCACTACTACAATTTTATTAGGTGACACACCTACTCTACTTACAATTTCTTCTTTAGCAGCTTCTGTAACCACTACAACATGAGTAGCCTTACGAATAAATTCTTCTTCTTTTTTAATCCATTTATTTATTGAAATTAATAGCTTTCCTCTCAATTTTTGCATATGAGGGTAATAACGCATAATTTCCGGTCTGTTTTCATGTAAATCCAATACTACAGGAAGTTTACCTTCATTTGCTTGAAAGGCAGCCTCTGCAATTCTCATATCGTGGATATGGATAACTTCTATTTTATTTTGTTTTATAAATTGTTTAATTTTTTTCTTCATCAAAAAAGTATACACCGGAATTGTATATACCAGTGCAGACATTTTGTATTCGAAGGTGTTCGTTGTAAACCTTCGTACTTTCATTGTATTTACAAGTTCTTCAGATTTTTCATTCCCATAAGTGAGACAGAATAAAAAAACTTCATGCCCGGATTTAATTAATTCTATCGCTTCATTTTCTACTCTCGGATCCGGCGGATACACATTATCCAGTATCATTCCAATTCTCATTCTTCTATCTTTTTTCTGCGTATACTGCATAATATCGAGGTGTAAAACTTCTTAAAAGAGGTCTTATTCCCAATCTCTGAACAGGATTGGTCCATTTTTCTGTACCTTTTATTTCCCATCCTGACTTTTCCATTAGCCAATCAAATTGCCAGTCTTCAAACTCGTGGTAATGCCTGTCCCACATATCTGTTTTACTTCTGTAAGCATCCGAAAACCATAATTTAAGCGGAACAGTAGCGACTAATTTAGTGGTTGAAATTTCTCTTAACACATTAAACGGTGCCAGTAAATGTTCAAAAATCTCAAAAGCAGTAACCACATCAACATCATATTCTTTTACCAATTCCGGTATCAAATCTAAATCCTCTCCATTAGTATTAAAAACGGTATACCCATTTTCTTCCATAATTTCACTAAAAGGGTTTCTTACTCCTAAATCCAAAACTTTAGCAGGTGCCGGAATGTGAGTTTGTAAAAATTTAAGTGTATGTGCGTATCTTTTTTTAGGAAGTTTAGTATACATATTTTTAGTTTGAGCTATCGCTAAATTATTATTAAATAAATTATGTTATTAAGAGGTGTTATTTTCTTTTTTGTTTAAGCTGCTTTATTTTTTTTCATCATCAAATAACCTCCTACAGGAATTAAAATCAATAGTATATATGCTATGACGCTTATGGTACTTCCTTTACTAATAACTGTAGGTTCAAACTTAAATTCAATTACATGTTCTCCAGCAGGTATTTTCATTCCTCTTAAAATGTAATCAACTCTTACATGTGGCATCAAGCTTCCATCTACATAAGCATTCCAGCCTTCTTGATAATAAATTTCAGAAAACACGGCAAATTGCTCTTTTTGAGAAGCACTTTTGTAAGTTAACCTTGCCACATCATAGTTGGTTAATTTTACATAAGCCGTGGAATCTTTTTCAAAATCAACTTTTCCTTCTAAATCACTTTTGCCATACTCTTTCTTAGTTAAAACAGCAGTAGTTTTTGTTTTTAAACTATCAAGTTCTTTCATTTCCTCATCAGCTGTATCAACCAGAATTAATTGATTTATAAACCAAGCATTTCCATTCGCTTCCGGATTTTCTTTTACCTTATCTTCACCAACAATAAAATATTTAGTATTTAACATATTCAATACCTCAAAATTATTTTTGCTGATTTGATATTCAAATATTTCCTGATAGCGTTTCATTTTTGCTGCATGATACCCTCCTATTGAATTATGGAAATAAGAGGTTCTTGCTTCATTAAGAATATTACCCGTAAAGTTAGCAACTCTATAATGTGTGGTATCTTTTAAAATTTGTTTATCTGCTTCGTTAGCCACAAAGGGTTTATCAACATTTCTTGCCAATGTAAAATCCTCTTTATTAACATAATTAAGATTTACAGACACTAAATCAAATACTATAAAAATGGTTAATGCTACTATGACCTGAGTTTGATTTACTTTCTTTTTTAAGAAGAACCATAAAATTCCTCCTGTGATAAGTACTAACATAAAAGAACGCAAACTATCATACATTAACATTGACTTTCTATCAGCAATTAACGCATCTATTAATCCCGGTAATTGTTGGTATTGTGCATCACGAATTCCTTCAAAATTGAATAAACTACCTCCTAACAATGCTAATAACAAGGTGATTCCTCCTACAACATAAAAAGATTTTTTAAGCGCATTTTCTTTTTCTTCTTTTGATATTTCCGAAGAGAAAAAATCTCTTAATGCTATAATACCCAACAATGGTACGCAGAGTTCTGCTATTACTTGAATAGAAGATACGGCTCTAAATTTATTATACAGAGGAAAATAATCTATAAACAAATCTGTAGGAATCGGGAAATTCTTTCCCCAACTCATTATAATTGAAAATACGGTAGCACTAACCAACCAATATTTTAATTTTCCTTTCACTAAAAATATACCTAAGAAAAAAAGAAAAAACAGTATAGCTCCAATATATGCAGGAGCTTCCACAATAGGCTGTTTTCCCCAATAGGTTAATACCTGATTCGAATATTCTTCAGCCGCTTCAGTACCGGCTTTGGCTTCAATAGTTTCGTAAAAATGAGAAGTTCCGTCTAATTTTTCTACCGTTCCTCCGCCCATAAATCGTGGTATTAACAAATTAAAAGTTTCTGCAATACCATAACTATACTCAGTAATATATTCTTTATCTAAACCTGATGATTTTTCTTTAAGGGTTCCATCAGTATTAATCGTTAATTCTGACTTCCCTCGTGTACTGTGTGCAGCATACTCTTTAGTTGCTAACAATCGTGTTGCATTTACTCCAACACCTAACAAACAAGCTATTAGTATAATACCTGTTTCTTTTGCATACACAGGTAACGTTTTGTTTTTTATAGCTTGTATAAATTCAACTATTCCTAAAATAAGCAAACAAAAACCTAAATAATAGGTCATTTGCGGGTGATTTGCAGCAACTTCTAATGCAATTGCTAAAGATGTAAGTATAAAACCTAACAAATACCTTTTTTGATACACATAAATAATACCCGCTATCACCAAAGGCATGTATCCTATAGCATGTGCTTTAGCATTATGACCTGCTCCAAAAATAATTATCAAATAGGTAGAAAAACCAAAGGATAAACTTCCCAAAATAGCTAACTTCCAATCAACTTTTAATGCGGTTAGTAAAATGAAAAAGCTTAAAAAGTAGAGAAATAAGTAATCTGCAGGTCTTGGTAAAAAACGAATAGCTTTATCAACATAACGAATAAAATCATTAGGAAAATAAGCTCCTACCTGATATGTTGGCATGCCACTGAACGCATTTCCTAACCAATAGGATTCTTTTCCTTTTTCAGCTCTGTAATTTGAAGACTCTCTTGCCATTCCAATAAACTGAGTAATATCTCCCTGTTTTATTTTTTTTCCGCTAAGTACCGGGTTAAAGTACAGCAATGAGGCAATAGTAAAAACAACAACAGCTATTGCATAAGGTAAAATCTTTTTATACTGCATAATTAGTCTATTTCTTCAAAATCTACATACTCTCCTACTGAGTCATTACTTTGTTTATTTTGAGTAGGTTTTTTGTCAATTACTGTTTTGCCTTCTTCAACAGTGGTTTCTTTTTGATTATTGTACTGTTGCTGTGCTTTTTTTTGCACTTTATCAACTGCTTTTTTGATTAAATATGGTGCAAAAAGTCTTACAACAAATTTAACAGCATAATAAACTAAAAGAATTATAAGTAGTGTTCGTAAAAAATTCATAGGTCCTGCTTGATGTATAATCATCTAAAAAAAATATTCAAAAAATTAACCAAAAATAACAATTTGATACAAAAGGTAACGTTAAGAGTTTACAAAACTTATAACTATGTAGTAATTCATATTTTTACTGTATGTTTGTACTACAGCTCAAATTGATTTTTATAACATGATTAAAAGGCTATTATTTTTTTTCTCTTTTTGTTCAACCATACTTGTGCATGCACAGTATACCGAAGTTATAAATTCAAACAGGCCCGGCTTATCTGAAAGTCCATATAGTGTTGGCTCAGGAGTTTATCAGTTTGAGTCGAATCTTTTTTACAGAAAAGTTCCTACCACAGAAACTTTTAGCAATCCCCAATCAATTGGACTAAATTTACTTTTCAGAACCAGTTTCTTTTTTGAAAAACTAGAGTTAAATCTTAATACTTCTTTATCTAATGATAAAATAGCCTTCAAAAATATTTTTGAGTCTTCATATTATAAAACCGGTCTTAGTGATCTTACTCTAGGAGCTAAATATTTAGTATATGCTCCTACTTATGAAGATAAATCAAAAGAAATTAGAAGTTGGAAAGCAAGACATTCGTTTGATTGGAAACGTTGGATTCCTCATGTAGGAATATATGCAGGACTTAATTTTGGGAGTCTTTTAACTGATTATTATGACAAAGGGGGAATTACTCCTAAAGTAGGAATTCTGTTACAAAATGAATTTTCAGATAAACTTAACGTCATAACTAACCTATATTATGACAATATTGGAAGTGATTACACAGAGTATTCATACATTGTTACCGGAACCTATAATTTTAATGATTATTGGTCTGGTTTTGCTGAATTACAGGGAGTTTTTGAAAAATACGAAAATAAAAGTAGTATTGGTGGTGGAGCGGCCTATCTTCTTAGTGAGAATATTCAAATTAATGCTTCAATACGAGCTAATTTTGAAAGAAAAGAAGTAGGAATTACTTCCGGAATAGGTCTATCCTATCGTTTTGATAAACACAATGATAATTTTGTTGAGATTGACGATTATGGAAATAAAATTGAAGAAGATAAACCTATTAAGTATGATGAAAACAGAGGCTTCTTTGGCAGATTATTCAGTAAAGTAAAAAAGCTGTTTAAAAAGAAAGAAAAAAGAGAACAAAAAGTTGATTTAGATATTTCTCCTAACAACAAAGGTGGCGAAGAGGTTAGAACTGCTAAACCTAGAAGAGAAAGACAAGGTTCTTTAGTAGACGTGATTTCTAAAGAAGATAAAAAATTAAAGAAAAAAACAGCTAAAGAAGAAAAGAAAGCTGCTAAAAAGGCAGAAAAAGAAGCCGAAAAAGAGAAAAGACGTCAAGAAAAGGAAAAAGAAAAAGAAGCTAAGCGTAAAGAAAAAGAACGCTTAAAACTAGAAAAGGAGATTAAAAAACTTGAAGAAGAAATAAAGAAAGAAGAAGAGAAAGAAAAAAAGGAAAAAGAAGATCAATAAAATATAGACATAAACTTTAAAATGATTACAGTTAAAGAAATAACTAGTAAAAAGGAAATGAAACAATTTGTTAAGTTTCCTTTTTCACTTTATAAAAACAATCCTTATTGGGTGCCTCCTTTAATAAATGATGAAATTGCTAATTTCGATAAAACTAAAAACCCAGTTTTCGAACATGCAAAAGCTCATTTTCTGGTAGCCATTCGTAATCAAGAAATTGTTGGTAGAATTATTGCTATTATTAATACCTACGAAGTAGAAAAGCAAGGAATAAAAAAAATGCGCTTTGGTTGGTTTGATGTTATTGACGATATTAACGTAAGTAAAGCACTGTTAGATAAGGTTAAAGAAATAGGACTACAAAATAATTTGGAATATGTAGAAGGCCCGGTAGGTTTTAATAATCTTGACAAAACAGGAGTTTTAGTTGATGGCTTTGATCATATTGGAACCATGATTACCTGGTATAATCATCCTTATTATAAAGACCATCTTGAACAATTAGGCTTTAAAAAAGAAAAGGAGTACTTAGAAAGTAAGTTTTTATTCAATAATGTTGATAGCAAAAAATATACAAAAGCCGGAAATTTAATTGAAAAAAGGTATAACCTTTCCGCTTTAAATTTTTCATCTACTAAAGATATTATGCCTTATGTTGATGAAATGTTTGATCTATTCAGTCAAACCTATTCTAAACTATCAACCTATGTTCCTATTTCTGATGAACAAGTAACTTATTTCAAAAAAAAATACATCAGTTTTATTAATCCGGAACTTATTAAGTTTGTAATGGATGAAAACCATAAAATGGTAGCATTTGCCATAGTAATGCCTTCCTTTTCAAAAGCTCTTCAAAAAGCAAACGGAAAACTTTTTCCTTGGGGTCTTTTCCATCTTTTAAAAGCCAAGAAAAAATCTAAAGATGTAATTTTTTATTTAATAGGCGTAAGACCAGATTATCAAAATAAAGGTGTTACTGCCATTGTTTTTAGAGAGTTTATCAATACACTAAAAGATAAAAATATTAACGATTGTATCCGAACTCCAGAATTAGTTGAAAATACAGCCATTCATCAGATATGGAAAGATTTTAGCCCGGTAGTCCATAAAAGAAGAAGAACTTATAGAATTGATTTATAATGCAATTATTTTTTAACTCAGACATAACTGAAAACACTCAACAAGTTACTTTTGATAAAGAAGAAAGTCGCCATATTGTAAGAGTTTTAAGAAAAAAAGAAGGAGATATCTTATATATTACCAATGGAAGTAACTTTTTATTTGATGTTGAAATTATAATAGCTAATGATAAAAAATGTGTTACTAAAGTAATTAACTGTAAAGAAATTAATAGTAACAGAAATTATTACCTACACGTTGCTATTGCACCAACAAAAAATATAGATCGTTTTGAATGGTTTTTAGAAAAAGCTGTTGAAATAGGTATTGATGAGATTACTCCAATTATTTGTAAAAACTCAGAAAGAAAAGTGGTCAAACCGGAAAGACTTATGAAAATAATTCAATCTGCTATGAAACAATCTTTACAGTTTAAACTTCCTAAACTTAATGAACCTATTCATTTTTCAGATTTCATTCAACAAAATTTTACAGGTGAGCTATTTATAGCCCATTGTGAAGATGATACAACTAAAAAAACATTAAAAAACGTAGCTAGCTTAAATTCTAAATATACTATACTTATAGGTCCGGAAGGCGATTTTTCTCATGATGAAATTGAAAAATCTTTTAAAAACAACTTTACCCCTATTAGTTTAGGTCACAACAGATTAAGAACAGAAACCGCCGGAATTACCTGTGTTCAACATATTAGTTTTTTACATCAATAATTCTTTTTCGTATATTTAACTCAATATATAACCTTAATTATTGAGTACTGCTGATTTTTTTAACCTGTTTTTACTTATAAGCGCTTTACATGGTTTTGCTTTTAGTATTATTCTTTTCTCGTCAAAAAACGGGAAAGATAAAAGCATGTTATACCTAAACCTCTTAATATTATCAATCTCCCTTAATAACATCCAGTCTTGGGCACTTGAAAACAAACTTTTTCAGCACAAATTTGCATTAGATTATATTCAGGTTCCTTGGCATTTTTTAGCAATGCCTTTTTTATATATGTTTTTAATTAACTACCTAAACATTACCGCTAAAACATATAACTTACTAAAAATTGTTATTCCTCTTTTTATCCTATCTATTGCAGCACAAATAAGTTTTGTTTTATATTACAGTAACATCAAAACCAATACTTACCAAGATTTTATATACGAAAGATATACTTCTATAGAAGAAATTATAAGTTTTACCATTTCAATCAGTTTATTTATTTATTCTTATTATTTACTAAAAAAAGAAAAGTTATTTCCTAAAATTCTTTCTTACGACAATTTAAAATGGGTTAACACCTTTTTTAAATTATCATCTCTTGGTTATATTTTGTGGATTTCAGCATTAGTTATTAAAGTAAGTTTAAATTTTAAAGGCTTTATGTTTTCATATTATCCTTTACGTATTTATACAACGGTATTAATATACTGGCTAGGATATCAAGGATTAAGACAATTAAGAATTTTAAAAGAAAGGCAACATATCAGACAAGAAATTTCAACTACACCGCCGTCTTTTACTGAAAGTCAACAAGAAATAACTTTAAATTCTAATAACCATAGTATTTCTGAAGAACAATTAGAAAAATACAAAGAGTATTTCTCTGAAATTGACTACTTAATACGATCTGAAAAAAAATTTTTATTAGCTAAATATACGTTGCAAAATTTAGCTTCTGAAAGTGATTTTAGCCCTAGCACACTTTCTTTAATCATCAATACCATTGCCAATAAAAGTTTTATTGATTATTTAAATGAAATGAGGATTGAACAGGCCAAAAAACTTTTAACCAATCCTAATTATGAAAAGTACACAATTGCTTCGATTGGTCTAGAATCAGGATTTAATTCAAAATCTACTTTTTTTACCGTCTTTAAAAAACATACAGGAGTAACTCCATTTACCTACAGAAATCAGATACTTTTAATTAATTAAACTATTTTTCACAGAAAATTAGTTCGGAATCATCCAGAATAGACGTTTCCGAACCCTGTAGTTATTTATATAACTTATTTTTGTTTGACATAAAGAATAGTTTAAAAATTAAAAATTTAGAAGGGTTTTTTTAATTATTAAATTTAATTTATTCAAACATATTGTTAAGTATCTAGGCTTAACGATGAAAAAGAAAGGGCTCAGACCTTAAAAACATCAACTAACCTTGTTGGTGTTTTTTTTTAGAAAAAAATCAACAAAAAACATAAAACTAGTCCGAAAACATCTATTCTGGACGTTTTCGGACTCTGATAAGAAATAAATGTTTTATTATTGTAATGAAATTAATCACAGAAAATGTTAATTTCTTAAGGGGAAAAAAGAAAACACCAACATGCGCATGTTGGTGTTTTTTGATTATGTTTTAGTATCTTGCTTTTATAATAAACTAAATAAGCACTAGTGAAAAATTCAATTATACTAATTCTACTTTTTTTTATAACACAGTCTCAGTTTGCACAACAGGTAGGAATTTTAAAATACAAAGGAGGTGGTGATTGGTATGCAAACCCTACTGCTGTTCCTAATCTAATTGAATTTACAAATCTGCAAATAAAAAGTGCAATAGATAGAGAGCCTCAAACTGTTTCTTTAGATGACAATGCCATTTTTAATTACCCAATTATTTTTATGACCGGGCACGGAAATGTTTTTTTTAGCGAAGAAGATATAACAACCTTAAGAAATTACCTTATATCTGGTGGTTTTATACATATTTCAGATAATTATGGCTTAGATAAGTTTATACGAAGAGAACTTAAAAAGATTTTCCCTTCGATTGAGTTACAAGAAATTCCTGTAAATCACCCTATCTACCATCAAACATTTTCTTTTCCTAAGGGGCTCCCTAAAATTCATGAACACGACAAAAAAGCACCTCTAGGCTTAGGAATTTTTTACAATGAACGATTGGTTGTTTTTTATGACTACGAAAGTGATTTAAGTGATGGTTGGGAAGATGCCGCCGTTCATAATGACCCAAAAGAAATAAGAGAAAAAGCTTTAAAAATGGGTGCTAATATTATTGAGTATGCTTTTAAACATTAATTCTATTCAAATTGATTCTATCCAAATAAATTTTGACACAGAGGCTTTATGGATGTTAAATATAGCTCTGGCAATTATTATGTTTGGAATTTCATTAGATATAACAGTAAATGATTTTAAACGCCTTTTACGTACTCCAAAAATTATGTTCGTAGGCATATTATCACAATTTATTTTACTTCCTCTCTTCACCTTCCTACTTGTATCGCTTATTCAACCTCATCCAAGTTTTGCTTTAGGAATGATGTTAATTGCTGCTTGTCCGGGCGGAAATGTTTCTAATTTTTTCAGTAAGATGGCAAATGGTAACGCGGCGTTGTCAATAAGTCTAACGGCATTTGCTACCTTAATCTGTATCGTTTTAACTCCTTTGAACTTAGAAATTTGGGGTAATTTATATCCTCCAACCCGAAATATTTTAAAAGAAGTTGCTTTAAATCCTTTTGAGCTAACTAAACTGGTAGTACTAATATTGGGCATTCCTTTATTTTTTGGAATGCTTGTAAATTATTATCATAAAGAAATGGCCAAAAAAATTAGCGCAGTTATCAGACCTTTTTCAGTGGTTTTCTTTTTAATTTTAATAGTTATTGCTTTATATGATAATGCTGATGTTTTTAAAAACTATATTCATTTAGTTATTTTCTTAGTTATTATTCATAATCTTCTTGCCTATGTACTAGGATACTCAACTAGTAAGATTTTTAAATTATCAACACAAGACTCCAGAACGATAGCCATTGAAACCGGAATACAAAATGGAGGTTTAGGTTTGCTTCTTATTTTTAGTTTTTTTGATGGTTTAGGTGGTATGGCTTTACTTGCCGCTTTTTGGGGGGTATGGGATATTTTTTCCGGTATGTTATTAGCAACCTATTGGGGTAGAAAAAGATAAAATAATATGCGAATAGTTGTTTATTACTTTTTTAAAGTAGTTATAAAAACAGGATTGTTTTTTTATAGTCAAAAAATTAAAGTTAACGGAGCTAATAAGATACCTAAAGATGGTGCGGTTTTGTTTACTTCTAATCATCCTAATGGACTTATAGATCCTTTACTTATTGCGACTCATATAAAACGTAAAACTCATTTTTTAGTTAGAGCTGCAGTTTTTAAAAATAAACTAGTTGCAAGCTTCTTTGATTTATTAGGAATGATGCCTGTTTACAGAATCAGAGATGGTGTTAATCAATTATCAAAAAACGAGGCTATTTTTAATAAGTGCGAGCAAATTCTTAAAAGTGAAGGTAGTTTGTTAATCTTTCCCGAAGGAACTCATAATAAAAAACGAACTATTCGTCCGTTAAGTAAAGGATTTACCCGTATTATTTTTCAAACGTTGGATAATACACCTTCATTACAATTATATATTGTTCCTGTAGGTATTACTTATCAAAATATAGCTAACTATCCTGCTAAAGTAGCTCTTAATTTTGGCTCTCCAATAGACACTTCTATATACACAAAAAAAGAAAATAGATTTGAAGCTACAAAAGAAATCAAAGATCATGTTTCAGAAGAACTTAAAAAGTTAATCGTTCACATTCCTGAAGATGAAAACTATGAAGATAAATTGCAGATGTTAAACAATGCTCGCATTGATTTCACCCAAACTAAAACCATAAACAAGTACTTAAATTCTAGTGCTGCTTTACCTCCTGCAAAAAAAACTATAAATTATATAGCTCCACTATTATTCCTTATTAAACTTAACAGTATAATTCCTTATAGCATCTGGAAATTAGTTTCCCGAAAAATCGATGAAGTTGAATTTATAGATACTTTCCGATTTGGTTTTAATATTATTTTATTCCCTTTATTTTACCTAATTCAAAGCTTTTTGATTTCCTTATTCTTTGATCAAACTATTGGTTTATATTATCTACTATGTAGTTTTATTATTGTATTGTGTTACTCTAAATTTTCTTCTATTTATCCAAAATAGCATTCTGAATATCCTCTTGAATTTTAGTTCTCATATTACTGGTTACCAATCCTCTGTTTTTCATTGTAGGATACACTCTATTTGATAAAAAAACATATAAAATTCCACTCTCAGGATCCGCCCATGTATAAGTACCTGTAAAGCCGCTATGCCCAAAACTTTTATCAGATACACAGCCACAAGTTGGTTTTTCTTCCGGTCGTATTTGTGGCTTATCAAATCCTAGACCTCTACGCACTTTTCTAGTCGCATAATATCTTGTATTAAACTTCTCTACAGTTTCAGGTTCTAAATACTTATTTCCGCCATAACTTCCTTTCTGAAGATACATTTGCATTATTTTAGCCACATCATTAGCATTGGCAAATAAGCCGGCGTGCCCTCCTACTCCTCCTAACATTGCTGCTCCCATATCATGCACATATCCGTGTACTAATTGATGTCTGAAATAATCATCTTTTTCAGTAGGAACAATCTCGCTCTTTTTAAATTTCTTAAGCGGTAAATAGCTTGTTCTGTTAGCTCCCAAAGATTTATAAAATAATTGATCTGCTAATACATCTAATGGTTTCTTGTATTTCTTCTCAATAATTTCTTTTATCATATAATAGCCTAAATCACTATACTTATACCCTGGCCTATCTCTTTGCTCTGAATCAACAATATGCTTATAAATAGTATCTTGATAACTTTTTGCTAAATACAGGTTTTCAGCAACTTTTGTATTGAATTTTTTTGACCACCTGTGTCGATAATACTGAATTGAATTATCTCCTGTTGTTTCATCTTTAGTTTCTAAATAAAACGGAATCCATGAACGTAATCTTCCGTAATGAGATAGAATCTCTTTTAACATTAAAGTGTCTTTATTAGACTTACTGTATCTAGGCAATAAATCTCCCAAGCTTGAAAAAAGGCTTATTTTTTTCTCTTCTTCAGCTTTCATTACTAAAGGTAAAGAGGCCAAAATTTTTGTTAAGGAAGCTAAATCATAGATGTCAGAGTTTTTAACTTTTATTTTTTTTGCCAATGTATGATACCCAAAGCTTTTATAATAAAAGACTTTTCCATTACGCGCTATAAGTATTTGACCACCCGGAGCCATTTTTTGCTGAAGAATAGTATCTATTCTTTTATCTATTATCTCTAATTTTTCAGAAGATATTCCTACTTCTTCAGGAATTGTATATTCTAAAACATCTAGTTTATTAATAACCTCTCCTTCTCCTGCCTTAAATTGTTTAATTGATACCGGAAGTTTTCCTTTAATATCAAAAGCCCCAAATAAAGCCTGTGCAGTTAATTCTTGCGACAGTTTACTATTTTGATAAGATACAATGATAGACTCAATATTAGTAGGCTCTACTTGCAATAAGCTATATGGGCTTGACATTACAGCTAAAATTACATTGTTATTTCTTGCAATTTCATACAGCCAAACCAAGTCTTTATTTGAAAGTTTATAACCTTTCCACGGGTGTTTATTAGACGTATGATATCCGATAATTACCGTATTATAATTTTTCAGTTTTTGATTTAATGTATTTAAATGTTTACCAGTAACTTTATCTACTTTTGCATAATTCTGTAGCATTTCTAAAAAGTCATCTCCTTCATCATCTCCGAGAGCTACATACGCTATTTTTTTATTTTCTAAATGCTTTATAGGAATATTTCCAGTTTCATTTTTTACAACTGTAATCGCATTTTTAATAAGTTTTCTATGTAAAACATCATCTTCTGCTCTGTGTAAATCTTTCTGGATATTTTCTGTATTTATAGACTTATATTTATCTAATCCTGCCCAGTATTTAGCTTTTAAAATTTTTTGTACAGAATGATTTATACGCTCTTCTGTTAATTCTCCTTTAGTTAAAGCCTCTTTAAACAACTTAATTGTTTCAGGAATGTCTTGCGGAATTAACAACAAATCATTACCTGCTAATAACGCTGCCAAATTAATTGCTGCAGGAGAACTATAATTAGCTGCTCCTTTCATATTTAAACCATCTGTAATTACCAATCCTTGAAATCCTAATTTTGATTGAAGTAAATCGGTTACGATACGTTTTGACAATGATGAAGGTAAGTTGGCATTTAATTCCAATTGAGGCATACTTAAATGAGCTACCATTACACTGGTTACTCCTGCGTCAAATGCTTTTCTATAAGGATATAATTCAATTGAGTCTAATCGCTCTTCAGTAAAATTAACGGTTGGTAACATTAAGTGAGAGTCTGTAGCGGTATCTCCATGTCCCGGAAAATGTTTAGCATTGGCTAAAACTCCAACACTTTGCATTCCTTTTGTAAAAGCAATGGCTTTTTCAGCTACATTTTCTTTAAGTTCTCCAAAAGAACGATTTCCTATAATTGGATTATCCGGATTGGTATTAATATCAACTACCGGAGCAAAATTCATATGAATACCAACTCTTTTGCAGTGTTCTCCTATTCTTTTTCCGGTTTCTTCAATTAATTTATCGTCTGTTACTGCTCCCAATGTCATATTCCAAGGAAAACGGTACGTATTTTTCAAACGCATATCTAATCCCCACTCTCCATCAAAACCAATCATTAACGGAATTTTAGCGACTGCCTGATACTTATTATTTAACTCAACTTGCTTTTCAGGAGTTCCCTGCATAAAAATTAAGTTTCCTACATGATATTTTGTAAGCATTTCAGTTATAAAATTTTCGTGCTCTTGATCACGATTTGAATATGCTTGTATCATAAACAACTGACCTATTTTTTCATCAATAGTCATTGATTTCATTATACTATCAACCCATTTATTTTGAATTTCTGAGTCTTTAGTTTGTAACGGGTCTAATTGTTGTGCTTGCAGTAAAGCACCGTAAGTTATTGTTATAAATAATAGTATCTTTTTCCTCATTCTTTCAACTGTAATTGTAAATACCTTTTAATCTTTTTGCTCAATAGTTATACCAAAAAGCGTTTATGCCAACTCTCATTAGCAGTAACTTCCCATTTGGTTTCAAAATCTTCTTTGGTATTTACCATATTATTAAACACAACAGTACTTGGTTTTATTTTTTGCTCTTTAGCAAATTGTTGAAAATCTGATAATTTTACTATATTAATAATATCTCCGTCTTTAAAAGATATATTCATTTTATTCATCAAATCAACATTGAGTTCATTTTCTAATTCTTTAACAAAACGCACAGAAGCATCTATAGAACATCCTGAAACATTATTAAAACTTTCATCTACTGCCAACACTATAAATTGATTATACTTCACTGTAAACGACCCTTTTAAATCATCTCCGTGTCGCGTCCAATTTTCAATAAACTCTTTAGCTTTTTTTTCTATCAATGCAATCTCTGCATTGGTAAATTCTTTATCTGATTGGTACACCCAAACTCTGGAATTACCAGGTAATTCTTTATATTCTACAAACATCTTATCTATTCTATTTTATACCTTTTCTATAATTACCTTGCATTAAATTTTGCTTGTAAAGCTTTCAATTGTTCTTCTTCAGACATTATAGCTCTGGGGCGTGTCATTCTTTCTTTTATTTGTCTTAATACTTTTTTTGTGTACAGAGGAAATTCAGCATTTTGAATCCAAGAATGGTACCCCGGATTTTCTTTTAGCACATCCTCTACCGTACGTCCCTTATATTTTCCAAAAGAAAATATTTCTTTACCCTCTTCATTATACAATACAAAACCGGCAAAGTCAGCTCTTTCTCTATGTGCAGAAAATTCACTTAATGCTTCTACAGAATTCTCAATATCTTCATATTTGTCTAACTGAGCTTTTAAAATTTCATACGTTGCCAAAGTATCCGCCTCTGCCGAGTGTGCATCATCTAAATCTTTTCCACAATAAAATTTATAGCCGGCACTTAAAGTACGTTGCTCTTTTTTATGAAAAATAACCTGCACATCAATAGCCTTTCTATTTTCCATATCAAAATCAATATCAGCTCGCAACAGTTCTTCTGCTAAAAGAGGAATATCAAAACGATTCGAGTTAAAGCCTGCTAAATCTGCATCTCCAATCATTTCATTAATCTTAGATGCCAACTCTTTAAAAGTAGGTTCGGTTACTACCTTTTCATTAGTTATTCCATGAACAGCAATAGCTTCAGCGGGAATTTCTATTTCAGGATTTACTAACCATGTTTTACTTTCTTTATTTCCGTTTGGAAATACTTTAAGTATAGAAATTTCTACAATTCTATCTGTTGCAATATTAATTCCTGTTGTTTCTAAATCGAAAAATACGATAGGTCTAGTTAAATTTAATTCCATTTTAAAATCACAAGAGACTTTAATTTCTTTTTGTTATCTCTTTCTTTTTATTCGTTATTTAATTGTTTTTTAAATTCATCTATCTGATCTAATACCTTTTGTGGCAATGTAGGTTCTTTAAAGTTGTACATTTTCAACTCTTCCAATAACACTTTGGCAACAATATATCTTGCTGTAGGTTTATCATCGGCAGGAACCACATACCACGGTGCATAACTTGTAGATGTTTTATTAAGTACATCTTCATAACATTCTTGGTATTTATCCCAGAGCTTACGTTCTTTTAAATCTCCTGCAGAAAATTTCCAGTTTTTTTCAGGAATATCCAAACGACGTAACAATCGGTCTTTTTGTTCTTCTTTTGAAAGATTCAAAAAGAATTTTAACACAATAGTACCGCTTTCTTCCAAGTGCTTTTCAAATTGATTGATTCTTTCCATTCTTGAATGGTAAAAAGCATCATCTAAATCTTCTAAAGAGGTTACTTGGGGTATATTTTCAGAAAACACATATTCAGGATGCACACGAGTTACCAACACATTTTCATAATGTGTTCTGTTAAACACTCCTATTTTTCCTTTTGCCGGTAATGCTATGTAATGCCTCCATAAAAAATCATGTTTTAATTCAAGTTCTGTGGGTACTTTAAAACTATGCACCACAACTCCTCTGGCATTTACATCTTTAAATACCTCTCTTATTAAACTATCTTTACCGGCGGTATCCATTCCTTGTAAACATATTAACACACTATACTTGCCTTCAGCATACATAGTATCTTGTAGCTCACTAATTTTTTTTCTTAGTTTTTTAAGCTCTTTTTCTGCATCTGGTTTTACTTCTTTAGTACCAATAGTATTTAATTGGATGTTTCCAGATACTTTATATTTGTTTACATTCATAAAAAACGGTAATTGTACTATAAAAGTAAGAAATTTAAAACGTTTAACGATTGATTTTTTCTTGGGATTTATCAAATAAATCAATTAACAAACAGCTTTTTTCCTATTTATATTTATCACTTTTAAACTTCCAAAAAACATATAATATGAAAAAAACAGTTATAATTCAAGGAAGTTCAAAAAGTTACGGAAATACACATAAAGTCATAGCTTATCTAAATTCAAACAATGAGTTTGATATTGTTGATTTAAAGACGAAAAATATTGGCTTTTTTGACTATGATTTTAACAATTCAAATGATGATTTTATTCCTTTAATGGAAGAAATCATAGCAAAATATGATACTCTTATTTTTGCAACACCCGTATATTGGTATAGCATGAGTGGTACTTTAAAAGTCTTTTTTGACCGCCTTTCGGATTTATTACATTATAAAAAGGAGCTTGGGAGACAATTGAGAGGTAAAAATATGGCTATGATAAGCAACTCAGGAGCCAATGATTTAAAAGATGGTTTTACGATGCCTTTTAAAGAGAGTGCCAATTATTTAGGTATGAATTATATAGGAGATGTACACGCTTGGTTTACCAATGACGAGAGTAACTTAACTGAAGAAGCTAAAGAAAACCTAGATAATTTTAAAAAGAGTCTTTAATTTTTTATTTGAGTCGTCCTAAAATAGGTTGACAGATTTAAAAAATATTATTTAAACCAGAGAGGCTAGCTTCTCTGGTTTTTT
>NZ_JBOCUK010000040.1:0-24898 GCF_050606265.1 Tenacibaculum sp. TC6
AAAAACCAGAGAAGCTAGCCTCTCTGGTTTAAATAATATTTTTTAAATCTGTCAACCTATTTTAGGACGACTCAAAGTTTTTAGAGTGTATAAAAGATACAAAAAAAGCCCAACCTAAGTTGAGCTTACCTTTAAGCAGCTAGCGTTGCTTTGTGAGCTTCAATGTCTGTAATGGCTTTGGCAAGAATGCCTATTTGTGCCTCAAACTGCTGATGATTAATCTGATCTTCCAGTACATTAACAGCACTGTAATTAGCATCACGATTTTCTAACGCTTTTAATTTGTATCGTTCTCTCTCTACTTTTAATTGTAAATCGCGTTTTTCTTTTTCATCAGTAATCACTTCTAAAGCAGATTGAAATCCGGAAATGATTGCCTGTGCACTAATAATTCCTTCTTTTACCAAACTAGTTCGTTGCGAACTGTCTTCTAAAGCCTCTCCAAGATTTCGAAGTCTTCTTTCCAAAAGCGTTTTTTCAGCTTGTGTAATCTCAATAGCCGTATCGCACTCTGCAATCGTAGCTAACAAATTTAAATTCAATTCCATATTAATAAATGTTTAAAGTGTTACAATTTTTTTAAGGAGAAATTTCTTTTCTATGTAAGCGCAGGTATTTTATAAATATTGCCGCGTTAACTTTTTATTGGCAGGCTTTTAACGCTTTTTAAGGGTGTTTAACAATTTTTAGGAGCCAGTAGATATATAGCAGAAGTATAAAGCTAAAAACTTTACAGTTATTCTATGTTTGTATAGAATATATAAGGCAAATTGTAGATAAAGTAAGCTGTACCTTGTAAACCATAATCATATTCAAGAGTTAACAAACAAAATTAAGTGTTGTAATTACACTCAAACGGGAGTATAGTATTTCTTCTTTTTTAGGTTTTGTTATTGGTTTGTGAGATTGCCACAAAAACTTCATTTCATTTCGTTTTTTCGCAATGACGGTTGTTTTGTTGGTGTTTGATTATTTATGCCATTGCGAAGGAATGATAATGACTGAAGCAATCTGTACTTCGTAAAGCGTAAATATACTTAAGAATTAAAATGAAAACAGAATTTGTTGTTTCTTCTTTTTTTATGATATCATTATAGCCTTATGAGATTGCCACAAAAACTTCATTTCATTTCGTTTTTTCGCAATGACGGTTGTTTTGTTGATGTTTGATTATCTACGCCATTGCGAAGGAATGATAATAACTGAAGCAATCTGTACTTCGTAAAATGTAAATATACTCAAGAACTAAAATGAAAACAGAATTTGTTGTTTCTTCTTTTTTATGCTTCGTTATTGGTTTGTGAGATTACCGCAAAAACTTCATTTCATTTCGTTTTTTCGCAATGACGGTTGTTTTGTTGGTGTTTGATTATCTACGCCATTGCGAAGGAATGATAATAACTGAAGCAATCTGTACTTCATAAAACGTAAATATACTCAAGAATTAAAATCAAAATAAAACTTTATTGTTTCTTCACTTTTTCAGTGCTGGTTTTATGTAAAAATAACTTATAGTTTTTTGTACACCTATTTTATTTTTGTGTTTCAACGGTGTACACATTTCATTTTAAAAAGTTGTACACGTTTTTTGTAAAGTAATTTTAATCGTGTACAAACTTTTGTGAAGCACCTCTGTACACGCTTTTATATTTTTTTTAAGAAAGGTGTACAAACACCAGATAAGTGTTTGAACCCGTACTTATTTATAACTATTAATGCAAGATGTTTTTGTTGTTAAAAATGTAACACTTTTGTTACTTTAACGACCAACAAATGAGCTACATTTTATAGCAAGTAAAAATAAGGTTGCTTAACCCTTTTTAATAGTTTTGGTTATAAATAATTGGCTAAATATACTAACATGTTATGTAGCCAGTTATATGTAATGTCTGCAGCATATTTAAGTTGAAAAATGGAGAATATTAACCAAAGCATAGTTTTTTTAATTGATTTTATAGGAATAATTCAAGGAATTGTTTTAGGTACTTTATTATTATTTATTAATAGAAAACAGCAGTCAACAATTTTTTTGGGTTGTTTTATTCTTGCTTACTCGTTAGAAATGATTCCGGGAGTTATTACCAATTTAGGACTTGAAAAAGAATATCCTATGCTGGCTTTTTTACCGGTTAATTTTTTCTTATTACAATTCCCGCTTTTTTATGTGTATATACAAAAGGTATCCATTTTTTCAAGAGCCAATAAAATAAACTATACAGTACTTTATCCGGGGCTTTTATATTTTGTGTTACAGCTTGTTGTTTTTCTATTGCCAAGCTCATTTCGTGAAGTCATAATAAATTCATTATGGTACGCATCAATTGATGTTTTAGGGCTTATTTTTTCTATTTGGGTTGGTATAAAAACAGTTAGGTGGATTAACCACCACATAAAAGAAGTTGGTAAACAGTATTCAAACATTGCATTTAAAGAGCTTAGATGGGCTAGAGTATTTGTTTTATTTGGAATAGCATATATTATTTTTTCATTCTTTTTATACGGTATTTGGAACACTCAAATTATTGACGTTGTTTTTTCTATTGTTAATGTAGGGCTCTTGTATTGGGTATCATTAAGAGGAATAATGCAGCTCAATATTAATTCAGTGCAAGTAGAAAGGGGAGCTGAAATTGAAAACGTTATTGATAATGAGGAAAAAGAGCACGTAAAAAATAACAACGCTAACGATGAAAATGAAGATTTACGAAAGGTAGCTGATAAAATAGGAAATTATATTAAAATGAAAAGTTTGTACACAAACCCGGAACTTTCAATAGGAGATCTTTCTAATGAGTTAAAACTTCATTCTAAATATATTTCAAAAGTAATTAATACGGTTCATCAGCAAAACTTTAATACTTACATTAATACTTTTCGAATTAATAAAGCTAAAGAATTATTGGCAGATGTAAATTATAGTAAATATAGTTTAGAAGGAATTGGAGAAGAGGTAGGGTATTTAAATAAAAGCACTTTTTATAGGGTTTTTAAAAAAATGACCGGATTAACTCCTAATGAATTTAAAAAAGAACAAGCTCAGTAATAAAGAATAATTTTTTATTGAATGCCTTATCTACTAGCTTTTAAATAGTAGACTATCTAATTATCTTTTCATTTTAGATCTCTTAAAAAACTACGATATACACAGCTTTGTACCTTTTAAGGTATTTATTTCTTGTAAAAGAATTTCTACAACCATAAGAAAGATATGAAAATCGGAAATTGAAACCTTTATACCTTGCAAAATAAGGTGATGGTATAAGTAAAACACGATTTTTGTAGAAGGCTATAATACCTCTTAAGATATGTTTTTTACAGGGACTTTAACTAAATGTGCATAAGTGTGCAATCTTAAGAGGTTATTTTTAAAGGTTGAGTTAATCAAGTAAAAAGTTACCAGCTTTACAAAGCTTAACACAAAAAGAAGAGGATGAAAGAAAATATATTTTATGTGTTGTTATTACTGCTTTTTTACGGATGTAGTACTGATAATAAAATTAAAGAAAGTAATAGTGTTGAAGATATCTCATCAGTACCTCAAGGGAGCGTTATATTTAATTTTAATACTCCCCAAGGGTACACCATAGGATATATTAAGGTAGTTCTTATAAAAGATGGGGTGAATTTTGCCGAGAAAAAGTTGAGTGGTGATATTAATGGAGATATAGATGTGGAGTTTTCCGGTTTACAAACAGGTGAATATAAATATACGTTTGAGTATTGGGGCTATAATAAAAAAGATAAGCAGTACGGTTTTGTAAATAATGTATTGGTTAATTTGAATTCCGGACGTTTGGTTGATTATAGAGACGTTTTTCATAGAGTTGTTGCCATGATTAAAAACGTTAAGGTAAATACAGATCAAACAACGCAGGTTGTGATACATCCTAATTAATAAAAACGGATAAAGATAAATTGAATGAATTTTGTTAAAACAAACATATTGTTATTAATGTTTATTACCACTGTTGCATTAAGTAGAGCGCAAGATTTAACAGCTATTAATGAAACAGTGAATGTTAATGAGCTTCCGAATTATATTATTATTAGTTCACAAAAGAGTGCTTTTTTTGGGGATATTGCTATAATTATTGATACTAAAAATTCTTTGTATAAGGATAAACTTGATGAGTTAGAGAGTTTGCTTCAAAATAGAAAAAAATTAAAAATACGAAATCAAGGAGATTTGTTAAATGCTATGGATGCGTTGGGGTTTGATTATGTTGATTCTTATAATGAAACAGAAACAGATAGCTATACTAATTTAGATAAAACAGCTAGAAAATTTAGGGTAAATATGATTTTTAGAAAAAAGGAACACTATAGAAAATAGAGGAGTTTACGGTTCTTTCTTTTTAACTTTTTTATAAGCCTACTACTATCTTACCCCCGTTTCCTTATTTATTAGCTAAGTAGTGTGTAAAATAACAGAGAGTTTTCTCTGTTATTTTTTTTACACCATATTTTTAGATAAAAAGAAGTGCTAATAACTATAAACAATTCTTTTTTAAATAGAATTTTGTTTGTTAGGTTTTACAAAAACAAACTACACGTCAACGTTAAATAGTCATAGAAAACAACTTGGTTTCCGGTTGTTTTTCATGTAGTTTTTTATCAAAAGCCATACAAATATTACGTACAAACGGACGTGCTTTTTCCGGAACAGTTAATCCGTTAGCATGAATGCTTAGCAAATCATCAGCTACCATTTCCTGTAATTTTTCTAAATGAGTTTCTAAATGACTGATATGTAAATTTGGCGCTTGCCATGAGGTTTCAAAATGGCACATAATGTTTAAAATGTGCTGACGTATGATTAAATCTTCTTCAGATAAAATATGGCCTCTAAATACCGGAATTTGACCATCGTTTACTAATTGTTCGTATTCTTTTACGGTTTTTACATTTTGTGCAAAACCATACCATGAATCTGAAATAGCAGACATTCCTAAGCCAATCATAAGTTGGGTTTTGTTGGCTGTATATCCCATAAAATTTCTATGTAAGGTTTTTGCTTCAGTAGCTTGGTATAAACTATCTGTAGGTAGCGCAAAATGATCCATTCCAATTTCAATATAGCCCATAGCTGCAAACAATTGCTTGCCTATTTCATACAGCTCTCTTTTTTCTTCGTTTTTAGGTAAATCATCTTCATTAAAACCACGTTGCCCAACACCTTTTACCCAAGGCACATGAGCGTAGCTATAAAACGAAATTCTATCCGGTTGTAACTCTTTGGTTTTGTTAATGGTGTACATTACATTTTCTTTGGTTTGAAACGGAAGACCAAAAACCAAATCATGACTAATAGAAGTATATCCGATATCACGAGCCCAACGGGTTACCTGCTCAACGTGCTCAAAAGGTTGTATGCGGTGTATGGCTTCTTGAACTTTAGGGTTGTAATCTTGCACACCAAAACTAACGCGGGTAAAACCTAAGTCATACAACGTTTGTAGCTGCTCATAAGTAGTATTGTTAGGATGCCCCTCAAAACTAAATTCATGCTCAGGGTGTTTTTTAGCCTGTGCAAACAATCCGTCAATTAAACGTTGTAATTCTTCTTTAGAAAAAAAAGTAGGGGTACCGCCTCCTAAATGAATTTCTTTAATTACCGGAATCTCATCTACCAAATCCACATACAATTTCCATTCTTTTAAAACGGTATCTATATAAGGCTGTTCTACCTCATGACGTTTGGTAATGTGTTTATGACACGCGCAAAATGTACATAAGCTTTCACAATACGGTAAATGTATATATAAGCTAATACCTTCTGTTTGATTACTTTCTTTAAACGATTGTTTAAAAGTGGCTAACCACTTTTCTTTAGAAAAAGTAGTATCGTCCCAATACGGTACGGTAGGGTAACTGGTGTATCGAGGCCCGGGAATATTATATTTTTGAATTAAAGAGGTCATGTGTTTTGTAACGTTTTTGAAAAATTAAGCAAGGTTTAAAGCAATTTCTATCATTTCTTTAAACGTTTGTTCACGCTCATCAGCTGAGGTTCTTTCATGAGTAACCAAGCTATCTGAAATGGTTAAAATAGAAAGGGCATTTACTTTATGTTTGGCTGCTACGGTGTATAAACCTGCGGTTTCCATTTCTACACAAAGCACTCCGTAATCGGCCCATTTTTGAAAGCTATCAAACTCATCTGCATAAAATTCATCTGAGCTTAATACATTACCGGCTTTCAAAGCAATATTTTTGTGTTGAGCTGCCAGAATAGCTTTTTGAAATAACTCAAAACTGGCAGTAGGAGCAAAATCTGCCCCGTTAAATCGAATTTTGTTTAATCCTGAATTAGTAGAAGCAGCCATAGCAATTACAATATCACGGATTCTCACTTCTTTTTGATAAGAACCTGCTGAGCCTACTCGTATTAAATTTTTAACTCCATACTCTGTTATTAACTCAGTGGTGTAAATTAAACAAGAAGGAATTCCCATTCCTGTTCCTTGTACAGATATTCTTTTGCCATGGTAAGTTCCTGTAAACCCTAACATACCACGAACGTCATTATAGCATATAGGGTTTTCTAAAAAAGTTTCTGCAATCCATTTAGCCCTCATAGGGTCACCCGGAAGTAAAACAGTTTCAGCAATATCTCCTTTTTTAGCTTCTATATGTATACTCATAACGATGTTTTTAATTGTATAATTTTCTAAATTTAATGTTGTATCTAGTGTTTCGTAATACGTTAAATAAGAATTTTAAACTCCTAACTCCTAACTCCTAACTCCTAACTCCTAACACTATTAATATTGATGCTTATCAGCAATTCCGGTAGTTACTAACGTTACTCCGGAAGAAGTTCCTAGGCGGGTAACCCCCATACTAATATATTTTAAAGCCGTTTCTAAATCACGAATGCCTCCTGCGGCCTTGATGGCTATTTGATCTTTAGCTATTTCTTTCATAAGTGCTACATCTTCAAAAGTAGCTCCTCCGGTACCAAACCCTGTTGAGGTTTTAATAAAATCGGCTCCGGCATTAATAGCTAGCTGACTTACGTGTTGAATTTGTTGTTTACTTAAGTAACAGTTTTCAAAAATTACTTTTAATACGTGTGTGCCTATGGCTTGTTTAATAGCCCTAATTTCATGTTCAACCTTTTCATAAGCGCCATCTAACAAGTTACCAATATGAATTACCATGTCAATTTCCGTAGCACCATTTGCAATAGCTTGTTGTGCTTCAAAAACTTTAGCTTCTGTACTCATAGCCCCTAAAGGAAAACCTACTACAGCAGCTATTTGAACAGGACTGTTTTGTAACTCTTTTTTAGCTAATGATACATAAGAACTGTTAACACATACGGCATAAAAATGATGCTCTTTTGCTTCGTTACACAGTTGAATAATATCACTTTGTGTAGCGGTAGCTTTTAGTAAGGTATGATCTATATATTGATTAATCTTCATAATTTTTTAATTAACTTTTCTACCTAGTATATTGGTAGCTATGGTGGTAAAAACAACAATGCTAATAGAGCTTAAAGGCATTAAAATAGCAGCAACTACCGGTGTTAATTGTCCGGTTACGGCAAAGTATAAACCTACAACATTATAGCACAAAGATAGTATAAAGCAATATTTAATAATTTTTATAGCGGTTTTAGAAACAGCAATATATTTTGCTAACTGATTAAATTTAGAGGCATCTAAAATAGCATCACAAGCAGGTGAAAATACATTAATGTTTTCTGAAATGGCTATTCCTACATTACTTTGAGCTAAGGCTCCGGCATCATTTAATCCGTCACCTACCATCATTACTTTTTTATCTTGTTGTTGTAACTGTTCAACATAACGTAGTTTATCTTCCGGTCTTTGATTAAATAATAATGTGGTTGCCTGAGGTAAATGTTTTTGTAAAAAACTTTTTTCTCCCTGATTATCACCGGAAACAACAGCCAATTCATAATTTTTTTCTAAGGAAGAAAATACCTTGTTAACTTCTTTACGATAAGCATTTTTAAAAATGAATTTACCGGCATAAACATCGTTAAAACTGATATGTACAGAGGTATCTAAATTGGTTACTTCTGATTGATTTTTAACAAATGAAGAAGAACCTATTTTAACACGAGTTTGTTGGTAGCTGGCTTCAATTCCTTTCCCAACATGCTCTTCATAAGCATCAACCGTAAGGTTATGTTCACTTTTTAAAGAGGTATACAGCATTCTGCTTAACGGGTGATTAGACGAACGTAAAGAGCCTTTAAGCATGATTGTTTGTTCTGTGTTTAAAGGAGTACCCTCATACGTAATGGTATTTTCTTTATTGGTAGTAAGAGTCCCAGTTTTATCAAAAATAATACTGTTAATAGTTGCCAATTGCTCTATTACTGTAGCATTTTTTAAATAAAATTTACGTTTGCCAAAAATTCGCAACATATTACCCAGAGTAAACGGAGCAGCCAAAGCAATAGCACAAGGGCAAGCAATAATTAATACGGCTGTAAATACATTTAAAGCCTTATCAGGACTGTAAACCACCCAAAAAAAAGTTGATACAAAAGCAATAGTGAGTACAGCAATGGTAAAGTTTTTACCAATTTGATCATTTAAAGTTTTAAAAGTTGAGGTTTTGTCTTTTTGAAAAACATCATTACTCCAAAGCTGCGTTAAATAACTTTGAGATACAGAGTTTAGCACTTCCATTTCTATACTGCCTGAAAGTTGTTTTCCTCCGGCAAATATTTTATCTCCTGATTTTTTTTCTACCGGATTGGCTTCACCGGTAACAAAACTATAATCTATTTGCGCATTCCCTTTGATTAAAATACCATCTACCGGAATAAGTTCTTGGTTTCTGATGAGAAGTCGGTCACCTTTTTCAACATCATAAATTTGAACACTTTCTTCTGAGCCCTCCTTTGCCAAGCGGGTAACTGCTATAGGAAAATATGATTTGTAATCGCGTTCAAACGATAAAAAGTTATAGGTTTTTTGCTGAAAGAACTTACCCAGTAATAAAAAGAACACCAATCCGGTTAAACTGTCAAAAAAACCGGTGCCTAAATCAAACATAATTTCGGCGGTACTTCTTACAAACAATACTAAAATACCTAAAGCAATAGGCACATCAATATTTAGCATTTTAGAGGTAAGTCCTTTATAGGCTGATACAAAATAATCTGCTCCGGCATAAAAAACGACAGGTAATGAAAATAAAAACATTAACCATCGAAATACAAATTTGTATTGTTCTAACCAGAATTCTGAAACCTCAAAATACTCAGGAAAAGAAAGAAACATTACATTACCATAAGCAAAACCCGCAACTCCTAATTTGTATATCAAACTGCGGTTTACCTGTTTTTTTCCTATTTCATAATCTTCTAAACTAATATAAGGTTCATACCCAATAGAGCTTAAAAGAAGAACAATGTTTTTTAAGCCGGTAAGAGCCGAATTGTAGGTGACTCTTACCGTTTTTTTAGGGAAATTAACCTGCGAAGAGGTGATATGTTGATCTAGCTTGTGCAGATTTTCTAAAATCCAAATACAAGAGCTACAATGTATATGAGGAATGTACAGATTTACTACTTGTATAGAACCGTCATTAAACTCCAAAAGCTTTTCAACAATTTGTGCATTGTCTAAAAAATCATACTTTCCCTGAATCTCTTCAGGAATTGCTCCCGGACTATTTTGAAAGTCATAATAACAGGTTAAATCGTTTTCTGAGAAAATCTCATACACGGTTTTACAACCGTTACAACAAAACAATTTATCTTCAATAGTAATGGTATCTGTTTCACATTCATTGCCACAGTGAAAACAATTTTTACTTTCCATATTTACTCGTTTGCCTAGTGCAAAGTTCTGTGAATATATGATTTTAAAATATGATATTTGTCAGCTTTTTTAGTATCTTTGGGTAATCTCAAAAAGGCACATTATGAGCGGAAAATGTGAACAATGTATTGTTCGGCAGTTCAATTCTTTAAAAGCATTAACCAAGGAAGAATTAATACGAATTTCTGATTGTAAAACTTCACGTATGGTAAAAAAAGGTGAGGTACTATTTGACGAAGGTGAACATATAAATGGTGTTTATTGTATTCGTAGCGGTGTGTGCAAAGTTTCTAAAATGAGTGATAATGGCCGTGATCAAATTGTTCATTTAATTAAAAAAGGAGATTTAATTGGAGAGCGTAGTTTGATTAACAACGAAGCTTCAAACTTAAAAGCAATTGCTGTAAATGACATGGAGGTATGTTTTATTCCAAAAGAAGAAATACTTAAAGATTTGGAAAGTAATACCAGTTTTACCATGGAAGTGCTTAAAAATATGGCCATGTCTTTAAAAAATGCAGATAATGTTATTGTAGATATGGCGCAAAAAACAGTAAAACAGCGTTTGGCCTTAACGTTATTGTATTTAGAAGAGCGTTTTATTAACCTTGAAGAAGGTAATATAGACATTCACTTATCAAGAGAAGATATAGCAAATATAATTGGTACAGCAACAGAATCTGCCATTCGTTTACTATCTGAATTTAAAAAGAAAAAATTAATAGAGCTTAAAGGAAAGCAAATTGCAGTTGTAGATAAAAAAGGTTTACGAGAAATAGCAGAGGGCTTTTAGCCCTTTTTTTTGTGCCGTTTTTTTAATGGTTATTAGTAGCATTGTGTAGGCACTCTTCAAAAAAAATAGATTATTATTTATATAAATGGCCTATACCTGTTAATCAAGGCTTAATTAAAAAAGGGGCAACTATGAAAAAGTTACCCCTCTGTAAAATAAGTTTACTCACCTAACATAACAGTGCCTGTTTTTATGGGGTTAATTCTTTATTTGTTTTTTTAAATTGACTTTATTATCAAATTTAGGAAGTCTTTTTTTCAAAAATAAAATTTGACCTAAATGACTTGATTGATGTTCCATTACGTGAAACCAAGCATAATGATTTGATATCGAGTTGCCAGCATTGGTTGAGTTTAACCATTGATCATCACGGTTACGGAGTTCTTCAATAGTTTTCTTTCTAACCTTGTCATAAATATCTAAATAATAATCTATAGGCTTTCCTTTCAGTAAATTTCTTCCTTCGTCATCTAAATCCATTCCTGCTCCTAACAATTTTTCATTTTCCTTATCTACATAAGATGTACCAAAGGTAAATTTTTGATAGTATATCTCCGCTGCAGCTAAATGCATAACTAAGGCACCAATACGGTTGGCTTTTTCATCATGTAAATAATCTGTTTGTTGTTGATTTAAAACTTTAACAGAGCGTTCAACTCTCGTTTTTAAGTCTTCTAGCATCGAAATCATATTTTCAATTTGCGGAATTTCTGTTTTTTCTTTTCCTATTTTTCCGGGCTCATAATTAGGGAGTTCAATTCCTGTTCCTTCAATTAACAAGGATTTTTTTCCGTTGAAAGCATCAGTACTGGAAGTGATTTTGTATTCTTTTACTCTAACAACTCGATTAGCATAAATAGATTCACTCCAACTTTTAATTACATTGTTTTCAACTTCTTTTTCAAAACTGGCATTAAGTATTGGAAAGTTTTGGAATTTGCCATTATCGTCTTCTATAGATAAACGAAAATTGTCAAATAAAAATTTACCATTGTATAAACACAGCCCTCCGAAGTTAAGTGTTTTAGAGTTTTCGTTAATAGTTCCTTCAATAACATATTCTCCCCATTTGTTTGTCTTAATAGGACGATCACTCATATTGTCGAAGAAGCCGCTTTCTGCATTTTTTGTATCAACTCTTACCCATAACCCGGCCCAAGCTTTTTCATCGGCAGGTTCTACTTTTACATTTGCAATTAATTTGAATTTCTTTTTAGATGTTACGCTTATGTCTACAGACTGTACAAAAGAGGTCCAGTCGCGTGATACTTCCGTTGTTTGCCCAAAGGAACTTTTGAAAAAAAGTACGGTCAAAACGAATAAGATGTTTTTCATGTGTAATTTTTAATTATTTAGTTTTTTATAAATATAGATGAATGGGATATTAAATAACTATTTAAGAGGTAAAAAATTATGAAAACAAATTACAAAAAAAATAACCCGTAGGTTATTTTAATATTGTTTGAAAAATTGAGTATGAATTGTATAAAAATAGGGGTATCCTAATTTTCTTTCTTTTTAATATCATCAACAAATTTCTGTAATCTTTTTCCGTAATCAGAAGCTTTAACTTTATCAGATAAACTATTGTTTATGGTGTCTAATAATTTAATATTAGCATCGTATAATTGAGTTAAAGCAATATAAGGAGCCGCTTCACTATCTGCATTTGCAATGGCAAAATTGGTAGTAAATAAGAATTTACGACGAACCATTTTTTTGAAATCTTCTTCCACTTGTTTTATAAGCTCTTCATTATTTGCTTGTTTTGCCTCAAATTCTTTTTTAATTAAATCTAAACGTTGGTTCGTAAATTTAGTATCCACTTCTTGAAACTTATCCATTACCTCTTGATTTTTAGATCCTTTAATTTCAGGTTTAAAACCAAACTCTTCAATTTTATCATTAATGGTAATCTCGCCTTTTTCACCAAAAAATAATAAGCGTTTATCATTCGTATTTCCGTTAAATGTTAAGTAATACATTTCAGGAGATTCAATATTATCTGATAAAACAAAGGTATCATTACCTAATAAAGCAATAGAGTCAACCGTAACTAAAGCTGTATCTTTCATTTTCTGAAGGTATAAAGTTCCTTTTTTAAGCCCTTTAATTTGACCTTTTACAATCATGTTACCTTCTTTTTTAGAAGAACAAGCCACTACTAGTGAAGCTAAAATAAATGTGAATACTGCTTTTTTCATGTGTTATATCTAATTTATGCTTTTGTTAAAGCAAGTGTTTGTTAATTTAAGGAATGCAAATATGCAGAATTTTTATGTATTACGGGTAAAGATTTTAGCTTACCCATTTCATTAGTAAAGCACAGGCAAAAGCACCGTAAGTTCCTAACGCATATCCTAAAACGGCCAGTAAAACTCCTACCGGAGCTAAAGACGGATGAAAGGCGCCTGCTACCACAGGGGCAGAAGCTGCACCGCCAATATTAGCTTTAGAGCCAACGGCTAAAAAGAAATAAGGCGCTTTAATAAGTTTAGCTACAAAAAATAATAAGGCTACATGAATAATCATCCAAACAAAACCAATAGCAAATAAACTAATGTTTTCTACAATAGCATTCAGGTTCATTTTCATACCAATAGAAGCTACAAGAATGTAAATAAATACTGATCCTATTTTGCTGGCGCCGGCCCCTTCAAAGTTTCTTACTTTGGTAAACGATAAAACAACTCCAATAGTTGTGGCTACAATGATTAACCAGAAAAAAGAACTTCCCAATCCGAAATCAACTAAAGCAGGAAGGTTTTTGGAAATCCAACTTCCTAAATTATCACCAACTAAATGTCCTATTGAGGTAACTCCGAAAGCAATGCCTAATAAAATCATTAAATCATTGAATGTTGGAATTCGGGCTGTTTCAAGGGTAAACTTTTCCATTTTGTTTTTTAGGTTGGTAATAGAAGAGTTATCAGCTTTTAACCAATTATCAACGGCATCAGAATTTGCTACCCCTAATAATAAAAAAGCCATCCATACTTCAGCAACCAATACATCAACTACAGCCATGATACTAAATAAACTATCGCTTACTTCCCATTGCTCTTTCATGGCTAATTGATTGGCACCTCCACCAATCCAACTACCGGCAACTGTTGATAAACCTTTCCATAGTTCTGTTCCTTCTACGTTTGTTAAAATATCAGGAGCTACGAAGTTAAAGAAAAGAATAGCTAATGGCCCTCCAATAATAACCCCGAAGGTAGCTGTTAAAAACATAATTAAGGCTTTAGGACCTAATTTAAAAACTCCTTTTAAATCAATACTTAGGGTTAATAAAACCAAAGAGGCCGGTAATAAAAATCGAGAAGCGATGTAATATATTTTACTACCGCCTATAAATTTTGAATATTCACTATAGGCAATATGGTTTGTAGCTACGTATGCTTTTAAGGTTTTAAGATTGGTAACTCCCTCTAAATTACCATAGGTTGTTTTTAAATGGGCTATGGTAGCATGCACATCAATCCATTTGTCTGCAATTAAACCTAACGAACTAAATATAGACGGAATAAAGTAGCACAGTAATAAGGCGGGTATAACTCTGTAAAATTTAGTAAAGCTATCTAGTTTTGAGGTATAAAAAATAGCTGCCAGTATTACACAAAGTATTCCAAAAATAATAGTGTCATTTGCAAATACAGGAATGTCGTTGTTAATTTCAGATAAGTTCATAGAAAAAAATTTGGGCTAAGTTATATAAAATTTATGGTTACAGTTGGGTGTTAAAAATGATTCCTGCTAAAAACCTGTTGAAATGAGCTTGATTCATTATGATATTCATATAACCTGTTTTACTTTTTCGTTGGAAGTAAAAATAACATTTTAAAGAGGAGGATAAAAGAAACGAAGAAAATTATAGATAGGCTTTAAAAAGAAAAAGTTGTCTGAAAAGACAACTTTTTTTATATAATTATGAAGAGACTATAAAATATGGCTAAGACATCTATAACATTCCGGTTTGGTTAAATCAGTTGCTCCGTTTTCATCCCAGCAATTAGCTCTACAAAAAGCATTACCACCATTAATCATTTGTTGTGTTGTTTTGTTTAAAACTGTACCTAAGTTTTTAATAGAATTTTTCATTATAAATAATTTTAAATTTAATATGCTCCCTGAACATTTAAAGACACTCAGAGTATGTGTCTATTTTTCGCGAAAAAATATTGTGATCTTTACTTTATAATTAAAGTAAAGAAGCTTGTTTAACACTTTTACCTGCTAAGGTTTTAAGGAGAAAAATTATATAGAGTAGGTAGTCAGTTGCTTTTCACAGCGCTCTTACTTTTAATAACATGATAAAAGTAAGAAGAGTCTGAAAACAAAAAATCACCCGTTTAGGGTGATTTTTTTATTTTTTTAGGAGATGCTTTATTTAGTTAAGTTTAAATGAATCTACTTTTTTAAAGGGTGAAAATGTAATTTTTTCAACCTTGCCCTTATAAGTATTCCAATCGTTTGTAAAAAAACTATTGGTTTGTTCTAAAGCTTTTTCTAATGATTCTTTAAATTGAGCTATTAAGCGAGCTTCAGTGGCTGTTTGCTCTCCAAAACGACTATTTACATACCAACGAGCACTGTTTAAGCGTTGGTTAACAGATTGCTCAGGGGTTCTGGTAATTCCTTGTCTTTTATCAACTTTTCCTAAATACATGTCAATAAGAGCATCTATTTTTTTAATGATTTCTTTTGAATCTTCATTAGCCTCTTTGTATAATTTTTTATCTTTTTTAGTTAGGTTATTTTTGTACTCATTAGCTATGTTTTTACTTTCAGTTAATTGTTTTACCGCATCAGCCATTGTTTGTTGGTGTTTTTCTAAGGCTTTAGAAGTATTGTATTTTTGATTGATAGCATTTTCTGAAATAGTAAGCCTAGGGTCAAATTCAATGGTAATATCTTGTTCAGAACTTTGATCGCCAAATGTAGCTTTTACATGGTATGTTCCTGGTTTAACTCGAACCCCTGAAGGTTCTCTTTTTGAGTTTGAAATTCTTCTTGAAGGTCTGTTAACACCTTTTTCATCCATATACCATGTAATTTTATGAATGCCGTTTTCTTCAGGAGCTTTATTTTTTAAGGTTCTTATTAAATCGGCTCCTTTATAAAATTCAAAAGTTATTGAATCGTATTTTACTGTAGGGGTTTCTGTAGTCTCTTTTACTTTTGCTTCTTTGGGTTTGTTGCTTTTTTCCGGTTTGTGTAAGTAGTAAGCTAGAGTAGCTCCGCCCGGGCGATTTTCTCCGTTAAACAAAGCATCTCCGCCAAAACGACTTCCGGTTGGCTGCTGGTATGCTGCCTGATAAGCGGTTGGAGGAGTAAAGAGAGTTATTTTTTCATGTAAAACTTCGGTATTCTGAGCTATTTTTCTAAGTGGACGAATGTCGTCTAGTATCCATGCAGCTCTACCAAAAGTACCAATAACTAAATCGTGTTCTCTTGGGTGAATTACTAAATCTTTAACCGGAACCGTTGGGAAATTATTAGTCCATTTCATCCATTTTTTACCGGCATTAATTGAAATGTATAGCCCGTCATCAGTTCCTAAGAAAAGTAGGTTAGGGGTTACTAAATCTTCAATAATACAAAGTGTAAAACCTTCAACATCGCCTTCTTTTACAATACGTTCCCACGTTTTTCCATAATCTTTGGTACGGTATGCATAAGGTGTGTAGTTAAACCTTCTGTAATCATTAGCAACTAATAAAGCTTCACCTTTGTTTTTATTAGATGCTTTAATTTGTGTAATCCAACTATTAGCAGGTAGCTCTTTTATATTTTTAGAAACATTCGTCCAACTTTCACCTCCGTTAAGTGTAACTTGAACTTGTCCGTCATCTGTACCTGCCCAAAGCATGTTTTTTTCTATAGGTGAAGGTTCTATTACTAAAACAGTACAGTGGTTTTCTGCTCCGGTTGCATCCATTGTTAAACCACCGCTTTCAGATTGCTTTAGTTTGCTTTTATCATTGGTTGTTAAATCCGGAGAAATAATTTCCCAAGTTAATCCTTTGTCTGTTGATTTGTGTACAAATTGACTTCCGAAATAGATCGTAGAATTGTTAAACGGATCAATATTAATGGCGGAGTTCCAATTAAAGCGTAGCTCAACATTGGGGTCCGGATGTGTAGGTTTTACAGTATAGTTATTTCCTGTTACATAATCGTATCGAGATACCGCTCCTTGTTGGCTCATGGACCACCCATAACGAGAATCATCACGATCCGGAACTACGTCAAAACCATCACCAAAACTAATTTCCTGCCAGTATGAGTTTCTAATGCCTTGCGCTTTCCATACATATGCCGGACCTCTCCATGAACCGTTATCTTGCATACCTCCATACACATTATACGGAAATTCATTGTCAACATTAATATGGTAAAATTGAGCAACGGGCAGGTTACCTATAAAACGCCAAGATTTACCACGATCATGAGTAATGTTTAAACCTCCGTCATTACCGTCAATCATAAATGAACCATCACTTGGATGAATCCACCAGGCATGATGGTCTGGGTGAACACCGTTTGATACCCCGTAAGCAGGCATTAACTGTTTAAAACTTTTACCTCCGTCTTCAGAAATATTAATATAGGTAAAAACGGTGTAAAGTCTGTTTTCATTTTGAGGGTCAACATAGATTTCGGAGTAATAAAACGGGCGGTTTCCGATTTCATCTTTATCATTTATTTTTTTCCATGTAAAGCCGCCGTCTTCACTTTTGTACAAGGCATTTTTTTTGGCTTCTACCAAAGCGTATATAACATCAGGATTTGATTTGGAAATAGCCACACCAATACGTCCTAATTCTCCTTTTGGAAAACCTTCTTTTTCCGTAATTTTTTTCCAATTTTCACCACCGTCATAGGTAATATAAAGTCCGCTACCTTCTCCTCCTGATTTAAAAAACCAAGGGTCGCGTTTGTGTTCCCACATGGCTGCAATTAATTTGTTAGGATTAGAAGGATCCATTACCAAATCAGCGGCACCGGTTTTTATGTTATTGAATAATATTTGTTTCCATGTTTTTCCTCCGTCAGTGGTTTTATACACACCACGTTCTTTATGTTCACCCCAAGGTGAACCAATAGCAGCGACGTATACTGTGTTAGGATTTGTAGGATCAACAATAATACGATGAATATGGCGGGTTTTTTCCAATCCCATTGACTTCCATGTTTTTCCGGCATCTAATGATTTATAGATGCCATATCCGCCATTTAAACTGTTTCTTGGGTTACCTTCTCCGGTACCTACCCATATAACACTAGGGTTTGATTGCTGAATAGCAATAGCTCCTATAGAAGCGGTTACTTCTTTTTCAAAAATAGGTTCCCATTTTATTCCTCCGGAAGTTGATTTCCATACACCACCTGAAGCAGATCCTACATACATAATATCAGGATTACTTTGTACAACATCAATAGCGGTAACTCTACCACTCATACCTCCGGGACCAATACTTCTGGGTTTCATGTTTTTAACTAAATCCATAGAAAACTCTTGTCCAAGTATATAAGAGCTTAAGAGTAGGAATAGTATTGAAAGAAATTTTTTCATCAGAAAAGTTTAATTAGTATGATTAGAGAGTAAAAATAGTAAGTAAACTTCTTAAAAAAATGTTAACGAGTAGTAAGTTAGGGTGTTAAAATGTAATTGTTAGCTGATAAAAAAGGCTTATTCTTCTTTCTTTTTAGGTTCTCTTTTGGCTTCTTTTAACGCTTGCATAAGCATCCACTCGATTTGTCCGTTGGTTGAACGGAATTCGTCAGCGGCCCATTTTTCAATTGCGTTGAGCATATCTTCATTAATTCGGAGTGCAAATGCCTTTTTTTTAGCCATGATTATTTATTGTTTTATAAATGAAACAATAGTTGTTATCAGTTGGTTAGGAATAGAAAAATCCGGTGTATAATACGATGTTAAATTATCACCATCTTTCTCTATTAGTTTTATTACATGATTCATATTTTTTATAATAACAAGCTTCGCATTGGGTTGTGCTTTATATAATGCTTCTGCATTGTTACTACTTACTTGTATGTCTTTATCTCCGTTAACAATTAAAATAGGTAACGAGAGTTTTTGTATTTCTTTTGATGGATTGTATTGCATCCAAGAAACTAAGAAGGGTTGATTTTGACTGGCAAAAATACTTACTAACATTGGATTTACCTCTTTTATTTTTCCGGTTTCTTTCAGTTCTTTAATATGACTTTGAGCAAAAGTTACCAAAAAAGGATTGTTGGTTTTTAGTTGAGAAATTAATGTTTCGTCAAAAGAAGTTGAGGGGCCGGCTAATGATATTAGTTTATCTGCTTTTTCAGAAGCCAACATGGAAACTAATGAACCTTGACTGTGTCCTAATAGCGTAATGCTTGAAAAATTGTAGTTATTTTTAAAATAATTTACAACGGTTTTTACATCGTTAGCAAAATCATCAAAAACAGTACTTTTTAGAAAATCAACATTTTTTGGGTTTGCGGTTCTTTTATCGTAACTAAAAAAAGCAATGTTGTGTTTGTTAATTTCATGTCTGAATTGCTCTATATAATTAGCTTTTATAATTGACCCTTGGTTTCCGTTTCTGTCAACATTTCCAGAACCATGCACCCATATGATAAGTGGAGCTTTTTTTGAGGTATAACTTAAAGTTCCCGGTAATTCTATGGAATCGTTTTTTAGAATGATGTTTTCCTGTTTGACTTGTGCAAAAGAAAATAGTAAACTAATTAAGTAGCATAGTATGAGTAAAATAAAACGAATCATAATTGTGTAATTTTATGTTGATAGGTATCTAAAACAAGTTTTGCGTTGGATTCCTGACGCGTGCCAATTAACAGTTTTTTACCATTTTTTAATTCTAGTTGAATACCTATATCTCCGGATACATTAATAGCTTTTCCTTGTTGCTTACTCCATAAAGTTTTACTTTTTAATCCCCAACCACCATATTCAGAAAGAGCATCATATTTTCTTATGTAAGCTTTACTAATTTCAGACCATTTAATAGTCTTTAATCGTAAATGAAAGGGAATAAATTGATAGTGAATTCCTATTTCATCTATTCGAGTGATTAGTTTAAAGAAGAAGATAAAACCCGAAGCAAACACTAGTAAGCAAATAATACCTATAAATTGAGGTATTTGAATTTTTCCGGTTGCAAATTCTTTACCAATAAGTATCAAAGGAACTATCAAGCTAATAGCCATAAGGGTAATTAGCCAAGTTTGTGTAAACCGTTGTTCTTCTTTAAAAACTTTCATGATTACCTGTTTTTATCTCTTTCAAAAACTATTCTTGTTGTTTGTTCACCAATACTGATAACTCTCCACCCTTGTTTAGCATAAGAGTTTAATGTTTCCTCCAGTCGTTGGTTGTTTCCGCTTAATCCCATTTTCCAACTAATTACTTTGTATTCTTTCATGCTACTTACTTTTATTATTTACTTGTAGTTAATCCAATAGCTGCTCCAATTGCTATTCCTGTAGAAATACCAATAACAATATTATTTAAAGTAATTCCTAACGCTGTGCCTATGGCTAAACCTATAGTGCTTCCTAAAACAACTTTATTTTCTTTGTTCTTTTTTTTCATGTTTAGTGACTTAAAGTTCCTGTGTTTACTACGGGTGATGCTTCTTTATCACCACATAAAATAACTAATAAATTACTAACCATAGCAGCTTTGCGTTCCTCATCCAACTCAACTATTTCTTTTTTACTTAATTCATCTAATGCCATTTCAACCATTTCTACAGCTCCTTGAACAATTTTGTGTCTGGCAGCTACGATGGCTGTTGCTTGTTGGCGTTTTAACATGGCACTGGCAATTTCTTGCGCATAAGCTAAATAGCCTATTCTGGCTTCTAAAACTTCAATTCCGGCAATAGATAAACGTTCTTCTAATTCTTTTTCAAGTGCATCGCTAACTTCATTAACACTTGAACGAAGTGTAATTTCTTCTTCATGTCCTTCATCGGCAAAATTATCGTACGGGTACATGCTGGCTAATTTTCTAACTGCAGCATCTGTTTGTACGCGAACAAAATTCTCATAGTTGTCTACATCAAAAGCTGCTTTGTATGTTTCTGTTACTCGCCAAACTAAAATGGTACTGATCATAACAGGATTTCCTAGCTTGTCGTTTACTTTTAAACGCTCACTATCAAAATTACTGGCTCTTAAAGAAATGGTTTTTTTCTTATACAAAGGGTTAGCCCAAAACAACCCATTTTGTTTAACCGTACCTACATATTTACCAAATAATAAGATGACTTTTGAAGAGTTTGGGTTTACTAAAATAAAACCAAAAGAAAGAATAAAACCCATAAGAGTAGCTAATAAGTACACAGGGTTTTCTTTGTTGATAGCCATAAAAACACCTCCTAAAAAGAGTGTTAAAGCAATAAAGAATAATAAATAGCCATTGGCTGGTTTGATGATTTTTTCTGTTTTCATGATGTTTAAAGTTATATTGATATCATTTTGATATTATAAAGATATAAAATAATTTTTCATATTACAAAATTTTTATGCGTACTATTTTTTTAACTTAGCCAAAAAAGAATTTAAAATGATGAAACGTTTTTTACTAGTTATATTCAGTATTTTACTATCGAGTACTACAGTTTTTTCCTCTGATGATATTTGGGGGCCAACCGGTCATAGAACTACAGGAAAAATTGCAGAAAAGCATTTAACCAACAGAGCTAAAAGAAAAATAGCGAAGTTATTGCAAGGAGAAAGTTTAGCTTTTGTGTCAACCTACGCAGATGAAATTAAATCTGACAGAAAGTATAATGAGTTTTATTCTTGGCATTATGTGAATATGCCATTAGATGGTAAATATGAAACTTCTGAGAAAAATCCTGAGGGAGATTTAATTACAGGAATTAATAAATGTGTTACGGTTTTAAAAGATAAAAACAGTACAGTTGAAGATCAACGTTTTTATTTAAAAATGTTAGTGCATTTGATTGGTGATTTACATCAGCCTATGCATATAGGACAAAAAGAAGATAAAGGAGGAAATACCATTCAGGTTCAATGGCACGGAAAAGGGTCAAACTTACATAGAGTTTGGGATGAAGATATAATTGATAAATGGGATATGAGTTATATTGAATTAGCAGATAATGCTAAGCATTTATCAAAAGAACAAGTTAAAGCAATTCAAAAAGGAAGTGTGATTGACTGGATGTATGATACCCATGGCTTAACTAAAGAAGTGTATGCTTCTGTTGAAGTAGGTGAAAATTTACGTTACAGGTATTCGTATTTATATTTTCCTGTGGTAAGACAACAGTTACAAAAAGGAGGTTTACGTTTGGCAAAATTATTAAACGAAATTTTTAGCTAGTACAGCACATATAACATAATAGAGATAAAAATAAGAGCTCGGAAAATCTATTTCCGAGCTTTTTTTGTTAATATTTAGCTAATTCTATTTTTAAACTTTTAAAAACGCTCTGTTTATGAGGTTATTAGTAATGAAAAGTGATAAAATTTAGATGAAATCATCAGTCTAAAAAGTAACAGTTTTTTTAATGTTATTTATAAAGGAACAGCAGGTCCTGCATATAACTGAAAATTAGATTTTTTAAGATAATTTATTCCACCTGAACTATTATTTGTTCCTAAATATTTTTCAAGAAGACTTGCCGGGAAAATGTTTCTTGTTTTATCTCCATCTGGCGTTGTTCTTCCTCCAAAATATTCTAATGTGTAGTAATAGTAAGCTTCAAAATTTCCTTCAAGAGTATAAGGAATATTATATCTTGCAGATAAATCAACTACATCTACTACAATTCTAACTGTCCTTTTAGTTCTTGGAGGCATGGTGGCATTATATGTTGCAGAAATAGTTTTTATGGAATTTATTGAATGCGTGTATCCTGAGCTTAATTCAACACCTACACTAAATTTAGATTCTGCGAACATAGGTACTCCTATTTGTGCTTCAAAACCTAATGACACTCCTGTACTAACAGTAACTTCTTCTTGTACTCCTTGTTCATAAGTATATGAATGAGAAGAGTTATCTATTTCATCACTATTATTCACTATAGTAAATTCATAAACTTCTTTTCCATCTGTAATTGATTTATCATAATTAATTGATGGTTCTCCTAATTTAATGGAAAAAGGAACTAACCCGTATGTAGGAAAATTATTTTCACCTACATATTTAGGTGTATATCCGTAAGTATTATTTAAAGCATCTTCATCGTTAAAAAAAATAGCATATGGTTCAAATGTAGATATACTGGCTAACCATTTGTCATTTGTTCTTGTTTCAGCTAACAATTCATCGTTTGTAACTCCGAGTTTTCTCAACCCTTGAATTCCCATAGGAGATGTTGCTGGAAGATTTATTAAATCTGTTCTATTTAATAATTTTTGAACTTTATTTCCTTTTTCTGTAATAAGGGTCCAATCGTTTGGATTAGAAATAATTTCCTTAAAAGTTTCTTGAGCTTTATTTCCTGTTAATTTTAAATTTTGGTTAGATAGATTTACTAGGTCATTAGTCTCAAATACATTTGTTGATTTAAGATTTTTTTCCATAGTTACCAATTCATCACTATTAGAACAAGAATATCCTAAAAATGTAATTAGCGTTAGGGGGACAATAATTTTTTTCATTTTTTATAAAATATTAATTTGTATGTCTAAAATACTAATCAGTAACCCTTTAATTTTATGGGGACCCGTAAAACACATGTTTTAAAATTTTAAAAAATCATAAAATACAGTAAGTGAGTGTTTTATTTCTTGTTTTTTAATACGAAAGATGTAATTATATCCTTTTTATAGAGTTGTTTTAATACATATAATGTGGTTTTGTGTATTAATACTATTTGCTCAATTCTTTTTTGAAAAGCTATATAGTTTATTTTAAGGTATATTGTTAGATTAATGGTGAAGTGTATTTTTTTTCTGTTTTTAAATAGCTAGTTTTTTATTGTTAATGTTTAGTTAATTACACTAATTACAAGAGGATAAATAATTATTTTAGAAAAGTTTAAAGTATAGATATGTATAAAATACAATTTTTGGTAGTAATTGCCTTACTGATGTTTTCATGTAAAATAAAGAAAGAAAAGGAAACGGAAGAAAAAACTCCACAAGAAAACATAAAAATTACAACGCTAAACTATGAACAATTAAAGCCAATCTTACATAAGAATGATAATAAAACGTACGTGATTAACTTTTGGGCAACTTGGTGTGTACCATGTGTTAAAGAACTTCCTGCATTTGAAAAATTACATAAAGAATATAAAGATAAACAGGTTGAGGTAATTTTAGTTAGTCTTGATTTTTCAAGGCAAATAGAAAGTAACTTACTTCCTTTTATCAAAGAAAAACAATTACAATCTACCGTACTGCATTTTGATGATCCTAACGAGCAGTTTTGGATAAAAGATATTGCTGAAAATTGGACAGGTTCTATTCCGGCGACCTTAATTTATAATGCTGAAAAAAGAAAATTTTATGAACAAACATTTCATTACAATGATTTGGAAAATGAATTACAAACTTTTTTAAACTAATACCATTATGAAACTATTAAAAACCGTATTTGTACTAACCGTAATTGCTGCCATATCAGCATTTACCATTATAAAACCATCAGGTTATAAAGTTGGAGATATAGCCTCAGATTTTTCATTAAAAAATATTGATGGAAACATGGTGTCACTTTCAGATTTTAAAAAAGCTAAAGGATTTATTGTTGTGTTTACTTGTAATATGTGTCCTTACTCAGTAGCCAATGAAGATAGAATTATAGCTTTAGATAAAAAGTATAAAGATAAAGGCTATCCTGTGATTGCTATAAATCCGAATGATCCGGAAGTGGTTCAAGGAGATAGCTTTGAAGCTATGAAAGTAAGAGCTAAAGAAAAAGGATTTACATTTCCGTATTTATTTGATGAAGGGCAAAAAGTATATCCGATGTATGGAGCCACTAAAACTCCACATGTATATGTTTTAAATAAAAAAGACAATCAATTAATAGTAGAATATATTGGTGCTATTGATGATAGTTCACGAAATGAAAGTAATGTTAAAGAGCGTTTTGTTGAAAATGCAGTAGAAGCCTTATTAAAAGGAGAAAAACCTACAGAAACTTACACCAGAGCTATAGGTTGTAGTATAAAAGATAAGAGAAACGGATAATTTTCATATTGTGTCGTCCTAAAAAACCATTACAGTTTTTTAGTATGATTAAAGATATAAAATCTCTCAACAAACATGTGTTTGT
>NZ_JBOCUK010000041.1:0-23905 GCF_050606265.1 Tenacibaculum sp. TC6
CTTTTTGAGTACGTTTTACATGTTTGTTTTTCATGACACTTAATTTTTAGTGTAACGCTATTTCAGGACGGGACAATAAAAAACCACCGAGTTTCCTCGGTGGCTTTCATCTTCAAACAAAATTATCTTAATACAATGTTTGTAGTGCTCTTATATCATTACTGTTGAACTCTCCAGAAACACCTGAATTAAAACAAGCCAACATAATTGAAGTAGAGTCATAACCTGTTGGAGTTCCTGAAATGTGGTTAGCACCTACACCTCCAGATCCTTCATTAGTATTTTGACCACAACTTTGACGGCTAAACCAATCTGTATGTCTGAAACCGATACAGTGTCCGATTTCATGCGTAATTACATGCTCGTTAACATCTGTTGAATAGTTGTTCAAACCATAGATTTGCACCCACTTATAAGGAGCTCCTCCACTTGGGAAACCTGCACTACCACCAGAACCAGAACTACTTGGATTATGATATACTACGATATCAGCACTTCCTGTATTGGTACCAAATGATAAGGTAAAACTAAGTGATACGCCACTTACAGCATTGTAGTTATTTACTGCCATCTGTAATCCAGAACGCTCTTTACTATTAAGTGCATACGATCCTCCCGTATACCCTAATACTCGAATAGTTCTCCCTTGAGAAACTAAATTGTTGGTAGAATATTGGCGCCCTGCCTCATTACCAGATTTGGTGTCATCTTTAGCAGCCGCTAAAGTTAGTAACTCTTCTTCAGTCATTACTATATCTTCCTCTATAAATAAACGTACTTCAGACGTTCCATCAGGAAAATAAAAGTTGTCATAACGAATGTGATTTACGTTTAATTCTAACTTTGAAGCTGCATCAATAATCTTTTGTGGTACCGGTTTAGTCCACGGATTATCTACAGCTTGTTCTGTAGTGTTAGAATCATTAACTTGTTCGCTTTCGCTAGAACATGAAGTGAAGAATACACTTACTGATAAGCCCATAATTAGGGCTAGTTTCGCTTTTTTCATAATATTAGCTTTAAATTAGTAGAATGGGTTTTAAACTGTTGTAAATCTACACATTACACCAAATTAAATCAAAAAATATTATCGAATCTTCAATAAAAACGTTAAAAAATAAAACTTTTAAACAAATAAGTTTTAAAAAATTAAATTTTCTACAACTTGTTGTATTTTATATAAAATAATACAAATAACAAACAGTTAATCAGCAACTTACACTTTAAAACACGAAAAAAGGTTACCTTAAAATAGAAACTATTAAAAGGTAACCTTTTATAACTATTAAAACAATTAGCTATATAATGGTACTTTGCCCCATGTGAATGTTCTGAAAATTCATATCACTATCTTCTTGATTATAAATATAATCTGCTATAAAATCTCCTACCTTACTGGTTGAAAATGGATTTTCAGAGTTAATATCTTCAGTAGTAATTCCTAATTCTAATGATTTTTGCACTGCTCTGTCTATTGCAGCAGCTTCATCATGTAATCCTAAATGCTCTAATAGCATAGCGGCTGATAAAATTGAAGCTAACGGATTGGCAATATCTTTACCTTTAGCTTGTGGAAAAGAACCATGGATAGGCTCAAATAATGCATTCTCTTTTCCTACTGAAGCTGATGCTAATAAACCAATAGAACCTCCAATAACACTTGCTTCATCAGAAATGATATCTCCAAACAAGTTTTCTGTTAGTATAACATCAAATTGTTTAGGGTTTAAAATTAACTGCATAGCTGCATTATCAACAAATAAGAAATCTACTTTTACATCCGGATATTGGCTTGCTAAAGCTGTTACTGTTTTTCTCCACAATCTTGAAGTTTCTAACACATTTGCTTTATCTACCAACGTTAACTTTTTACGTCGTACTTGTGCCGATTGAAATGCTAAATGAGCAATTCTTTCAATCTCTTCTACAGAATAAGAGCAGCCATCAAAAGCAATCTTACCATCATCACTCAATTCTTTAATTCCAAAGTAAATACCCCCCGTTAATTCTCTGTAAATACTTATGTCTGTACCTTTAATTCTATCTTCTTTAAGAGGTGAATTATGAATTAAAGTATCATAGGCTTTCACCGGTCTAACGTTACAAAACAATCCTAACTCTTTACGTAAACGCAACAGTCCTTGCTCCGGACGTACTTTAGCAGACGGATCATTATCATACTTAGGATCTCCGATAGCTCCGAATAAAACAGCATCAGACTCTCTACATAGTTGTACCGTTTCATCCGGCAACGGATTTCCTGTTTCATCAATTGCACAAGCTCCCATTAAAGCCTCTTTAAACAAAAAGGTATGGTCAAAAACATCTGCAATGGCATTTAATGCCTTTCTTGCCTGAGCTGTTACCTCAGGTCCTATACCATCTCCTGATATTACCGCAATAGTTGCTTTCATATTATATTTTTTATCGGACACAAAACCTACCTTTTCACCCTTCGTAGAAAAAGCAGGTCTAGAATGTTGTTGTTTGCTTGTTTGTGTCCTTACATTTACACATTTATGTTAACTTCAAATGCTTGGATTTGTTCTTTTTTACTTACTAAAAAGTCTATATCATCATAACCGTTTAGCATACAAACTTTTTTATACGAATCTATTTCAAATTCAGCATTTCCTATAGGAGTTCTTACCAATTGTTCTTCCAAATCAACAATAATTCTTGTTGTTGGATCTATAGTTACGATATCTATTAACTTAGCTAAAAACTCTTTAGAAACCTGAATAGGTAAAATTCCGTTGTTTAACGCATTTCCTTTAAAAATATCAGCAAAAAAACTACTGATAACTACTTTAAATCCGTAACCATACAAAGCCCATGCGGCATGTTCTCTACTAGAACCACATCCAAAATTATCTCCTGCAATTAAAATGCTTCCGCCATACATTGGATTGTTTAGTACAAACTCGGTATTTAACTCTCCGTTTTTATGGTAACGCCAGTCTCTGAATACATTATCACCAAATCCTTTTTTATCGGTAGCCTTTAAAAAGCGAGCCGGAATAATTTGATCTGTATCTACGTTTTCTATAGCTAACGGAACTCCTGTATCTATTAATTTAACAAACTTTTCCATTAATTAAGGTGCTTTGTAAAGTTTATAATTTTTCCTTCTACGGCTGTTGCCGCAGCCATTAAAGGGCTTGCTAATATAGTTCTGGCTCCTTGCCCTTGGCGTCCTTCAAAATTTCTGTTAGAAGTTGACACACAGTATTCTCCTTCCGGAATTTTATCATCATTCATTGCTAAACAAGCAGAACATCCCGGTTGGCGTAATTGAAACCCTGCTTCTTCAAAAATTTCTTGTAAACCTTCCTCTTCAATTTGTTTAGCTACTTGTTGAGATCCCGGTACCAACCATGCATTTACATTAGCCGCTTTTTGTTTTCCTTTAATATAATCAGCAGCCACTCTAAAGTCTTCAATTCTTGAATTAGTACAACTTCCTATAAATACATAGTTTACAGGGGTGTCAATTAAACTCTTGCCTTTAGTAAAATTCATGTATGCTAATGCTTTTTCAAACGAAGCATCTTTTCCTTGAGGTATTGCCTCAGATATTTTAATTCCCATTCCCGGATTAGTTCCGTAAGTTACCATAGGTTCAATATCTTCAGCATCAAAAAAGTATTCTTTATCAAAAACAGCGTCAATATCTGTCTTTAAAGTTTTCCAATACGCTACTTTTTTAATAAACTCTTCACCTTTAGGGGCAAACTCTCTTCCTTTTACATACTCAAAAGTAGTTTCATCCGGCGCTATCATACCGCCTCTTGCTCCCATTTCAATACTCATATTACACACAGTCATGCGCCCTTCCATAGTCATTTCTCTAAAAACATTTCCGGCATATTCACAGAAATATCCGGTTCCTGAATTGGTTCCTAATTTGGCTATGATATACAGAATTACATCTTTAGGTAATACCCCATTTTTTAGTTTTCCGTTTACGTGAACACACAAGCTTTTAGGCTTTTCTAACAGTAAACACTGACTGGCAAACACTTGTGCTACCTGACTGGTTCCTATACCAAAAGCAATGGTACCAAAAGCGCCGTGTGTAGATGTATGGCTATCACCACATACCATGGTCATTCCCGGTTGCGTAATTCCTAATTCAGGAGCCATCACATGCACAATTCCGTTGTATTTATGCCCTAAGCCATACAATGTGATATTATTCTTATTACAATTTTCTGTTAATTGCTCTAATTGTTTTCTTGACAATTCATCTTTTACAGGCAAATGCTGATCTACCGTAGGCGTATTATGATCTGCCGTAGCTACAATTTTATCCGGACGAGCAATAGGAATATTTCTTTCTTCTAACTCTTTAAATGCTTGCGGACTTGTAACTTCGTGAATTAAGTGTTTGTCTATATATAAAATTTGCGGCCCATTGGGTATTGACTCTACCACATGCGCATCCCATACTTTATCAAATAATGTTTTTCCCATTAAGCTATTGCTATTTTTGATAGTTTATTTACCTGTTGCATTATTAGATGAATATCTTCATCAATTACTTCTTTTTGCTTATCGGCAAACTGTAAAAACGTTGTGTAAGCAGCATCTAATTGCACTTTTGTTAGCTCATACCCTATTTTTTTAGCTCTGTAGGCTAAAGCGGCTCTTCCGCTTCTAGCTGTAAGTACAATGGCACTTTCTGTAACACCTACCTCAGCCGGATCTATAATTTCATAGGTTTCTCTGTTTTTAATCACACCATCCTGATGAATTCCCGAACTATGCGCAAAAGCATTCGCTCCTACGATTGCCTTGTTAGGCTGTACCAACATACCCATTTTTTCACGAACCATTAAGCTGGTATCATACAATAGTTTTGAATTAATATTGGTATCTAAATTCAAATACGGATGTTGGCGTAAAATCATTACCACTTCTTCTAACGCAGTGTTACCGGCTCTTTCACCAATACCGTTAATGGTACATTCTATTTGACGAGCACCGTTTAACACTCCTGCAATAGAGTTGGCTGTTGCCAAACCTAAATCGTTATGGCAATGGCATGAAATGATAACATTATCAATCCCTTTTACATGCTCTTTTAAGTACTTTATTTTTGCCCCATACTCTTCCGGCAAACAATATCCGGTAGTATCAGGAATGTTTAATACGGTAGCTCCGGATTTAATTACTTCTTCACAAACTTTAGCTAAAAAAGCATTATCGGTTCTTCCTGCATCCTCAGCAAAAAACTCAACATCACCCACAAAATTACGAGCATAAGACACCGCTGCTTTGGCTCTTTCAATAACCTCTTCTTTAGAGATATTAAATTTATGCTTAATATGTGAATCACTGGTACCTATACCTGTATGTATTCTTGGTTTTTTAGCTATTTTTAAGGCTTCAGCTGCTACTTCTATATCTTTTTTTACGGCTCTTGTTAATCCGCAAACTGAGGCATTTTTAACAATTTTGGCTATTTCATTCACCGAAGTAAAATCTCCCGGACTGGAAATAGGGAAACCCGCTTCAATAACATCTACTCCTAAACTATCTAATCGTTCTGCAATGATTAGCTTTTGCTTGGTATCTAATTTGCAACCGGGGACTTGCTCTCCATCTCTTAGGGTAGTATCAAAAATTTGGACTTTATCGTTTGACATATTCTACAACTTTTGTCTGATTATAAAATCAAATGTATATATTGGAATTTCTAATCGACTCTTTTTTAACGAGAGCTTTACGAAACTTAATTGATAAAAAATAAATTTAAAAAACTGTAAAACAGTTAATTATGAACAAAACAATTACATCAACCAACCAACAAAACGATGCGCTTTTTATTCTTATCAAGTCGTTATCAAAGTCTGAAAAAAGGCAATTCAATTTGTATATCGGGCGTTTGGGTGGAAATGTTGATGCTAAATTTTTCTCTCTTTTTAAATTGTTAGAAAAACAAAAAACGTATGATGAAAAAGCTATTATAAAAAGTGGAATTGTAAGTAAGCAACAGCTATCTAATTTAAAAGCTCACTTGTATAAACAAATACTTACAAGCCTGCGTTTAAATCCGGCTCATAAAAACATACGTATTCAAATTAGAGAGCAGCTTGATTTTGCTACTGTACTGTATTTAAAAGGTTTATATAAGCAAAGTTTAAAATTATTGGAAAAGGCTAAAAATATGGCCTTAGATAGTGAAGAAAAGAATATGGCTTATGAAATAGTTGAATTTGAAAAGTTAATAGAAAGTCAACACATAACCCGAAGTATTAATACACGTGCTGATGAATTAACGGTACAGGCTAAAGAACTGAGTCAGCAAAACGTAATTACCAGTAAACTATCTAACCTATCACTACAGTTATATGGTATTTTACTAAAAACCGGATATGTTCGTAACGATGAAGAGTTAAATAAAGTAAACGAATATTTTGAAGCCCGATTACCTAAGTACGAATACAAAACACTGGGATTCCGAGAAAAACTATGGTTATATAAAGCCAACCTTTGGCACAGTTTTTTAACGCAAGATTTTTTACAGAGCTACAAGTATGCAAATAAGTGGATTACTCTATTTAAAGAAGATCCTAAAAACATATGCCTGCATCCTGTTTTTTATTTAAAAGGAGTAAATTACCTGCTAGAAAGCCTCTTTTTCATTAAGCATTACACCAAGTTTAAAGAAGAGTTTACCCTGCTTGAAGAAGGAATTGAAAACGATACCATTCCTAAAAATAACAATACGGAAATTTTAATGTTTCAATACTACTATGCCAACAAATTGCATTTGCACTTTTTTGAAGGTAGCTTTAATGAAGGCGAGTATTTAGTAGCGATTATTAATCAGAAAATTGAAGAGTACCGAAATTTACTAGACAATCATCATATTGTAGTACTATATTATAAAATTGCTTGTTTATACTTTGGAATGGGTAAAAACAAAGAGTGTATTTTATACCTCAATAAAATTATAAAATCTAAAAACCTGCAAGTAGCAGAAGACTTACAATGTTTTGCCAGAGTATTAAGTTTGATTGCCCACTATGAGTCCGGTTTAGATTATCATTTAGAAGTTCAATTTAAAGACACTTACCGTTTTTTACTAAAAATGGAAAACCTGCAAGAAGTTCAAAAGGAGTTTATTTCTTCTATACGAGCTTTGGGAGATGTATTTCCGCACCAGATTAAAAACGAGTTTAAAAAAATATACGACCGTTTAAAAGTTTTTGAAAATCACCCGTATGAAAAACGCGCTTTTTTATACTTAGACATCCTTTCTTGGTTAGAAAGTAAAATAGCTAATAAAACGGTTTCGCAAATAATTCAAGAAAAATTCCAAAATTTAAACAAATAATTAAAAAAGCCTTTATATATTTGACGCCATGTTAATTAATGAAAGACATATTACTATTATTCCTACCGCTACAACTGTAGCAGGGTCTTTCATTGGCACCATTATTACTACTACAACAGGAATTACCCTTTAGGGGGTTTATTTCATACATATCATCATATTCCGTACTATTTATTTTTTCAAAAGATTTGAAAAGAGATAAATAACCACAACTAATATTCTATAATCAATTATTTTTTAAAAAGTGAAAGTTTTAAAATTCGGAGGCTCATCTGTAGCTAACAGTCAAAATATCAATAAAGTAGTTCAAATAGTCAATAACTTAGCTGCTCAAGAGCAACTTGCTGTAGTGGTGTCCGCTTTTGGTAAAACCACCAACAAATTAATAGCTTCTGCTACGTTTGCAGCCCAAAGTGAAGCCAACTATATAGAGCTGTTTAACGAGGTAAAAGAGCATCATTTACAAGTAATTAACGATTTGGTTAATGAGGCAAAAAAAGAAGAAGTATCGGCTCACGTTCAAAAATTATTTCAGCAATTACATACGTTGTTAGAAGGCTGCTTTTTATTAAAAGAAGTAACGCCTAAAACCATGGCAACTATTAGCGGTTTTGGAGAATTGTTATCTTCTTACATCATTTCAGAAGTTGCTAAAAACACGCTAAATGCTACGTATAAAGACAGCCGTGAGTTAATTATTACCTCTAATGTTTTTGACAAAGCGCAGGTAAATTTTACCGTAACCAATGCCAATTGTCAGGCTTATTTTAGTAACAACCCGCATCAGGTAACTGTATTACCTGGTTTTATAGCCAAAACAGAAAACGGATTATCAACTACCTTAGGAAGAGGAGGTTCTGATTATACCGCTGCTATTTACGCTGCTGCGTTACAAGCTGAAGAATTACAAATATGGACAGACGTAAGCGGTATGTTTACTGCCAACCCAAGTGTGGTAAAACAAGCCTTTGCTATTCCTCAAATATCGTATCAGGAAGCTATGGAGTTATCGCATTTTGGTGCCAAGGTAATTTATCCGCCAACCATACAACCTGTATTAGAAACAGCCATTCCTATTTGGGTAAAAAACACGTTTGAACCGGAAAATCCGGGAACTTTAATTACCAAAGAATCCGGAAACTCTAACCCTGTAAAAGGAATCAGTCATATAGAAAATATTACCCTGTTAACCCTGGAAGGTAGTGGCATGGTGGGTGTATCAGGCATTTCAAAACGTTTGTTTGAAGCCCTGTCTAACAAAGACGTTAACGTGGTTTTAATCACTCAGGCTTCATCAGAACATTCTATCTGTGTAGGAATTTATGACGAAGATGCCGACAAAGCGGCCAAGGCCATTAACGAAGCGTTTGACATTGAAATCGAACGACGTAAAGTAAATCCGGTGGTTATTGAACAAGGACTAGCTATTATTGCGTTAGTGGGCGACAATATGAAAAATCACCAAGGTTTAAGCGGGCAAATGTTTAGCGCGTTAGGCAAAAACAATGTAAACATCAGAGCCATTGCTCAAGGAGCTTCGCAAAAAAACATCTCGGCAGTTATAGATAGTAACGATGCTAAAAAAGCATTAAATACCTTGCATGAGCAATTTTTTGAGGAAAAAATAAAACAGCTGAATTTATTTGTTACCGGAGTAGGTAACGTAGGTGAACGCTTTTTAGCTCAAGTACATCAGCAAAATGACTACTTAAAAGAACATTTAAAAATGAACATTCGCGTAGTGGGAATTTCTAATTCTAAAAAAATGTTTTTTGATAACAATGGAATCGATTTAAACAATTGGAAAAACTTATTAGCCAACGGTGAGCCTACTACGCTAGATGCTTTTTTTAACAAAACCAAACAGTTGAACATGCGTAACTCGGTGTTTGTAGACAATACCGCCAACCAACAAGTTTCTGAAGTATATGAAAACTATTTACGCACCAATATTGCCGTGGTTACGTGTAATAAAATTGCCTGTGCTTCTAGTTTAGACAATTACAAAACTTTAAAAAGGATTGCCCGTAAATACAATGTTCCGTTTTTATTTGAAACCAATGTTGGTGCGGGATTACCCATTATTGATACTTTAAAAAATCTGATTGCTTCCGGTGACAGAGTGCATAAAATTCAAGCTGTATTATCAGGAAGTTTGAACTTTGTGTTTAATAACTTTAATGCAACCACTACTTTTCATGATGTAGTAGCTGAAGCACAGAAACAAGGTTATACAGAACCGGATCCTAAAATTGATTTAAGTGGTGTTGATGTAGCGCGTAAAATACTCATCTTGGCTCGTGAAAGTGGTTATGAATTGGAGTTAGAAGCCATAGAAAATAATTCGTTTTTACCTGCGGATGCGTTAACTACTACGAACAATGCTGATTTTTACGCCAGTTTAACAGCTTATGAAGCGCACTTTCAACAGTTATTTAAAGCAGCTAACGAGCAAAATTGTCGTTTAAAATATGTTGCTGAATTTGCTAACGGAAAGGCTAAAGTAGGCTTACAACAGATTTCGGCTGATCATCCTTTTTATAATTTAGAAGGAAGCGACAATATTGTCCTGTTTTTTACAGATCGTTACCCTGTACAACCGTTACAAATTAAAGGTGCCGGTGCCGGTGCTGATGTAACTGCTTCAGGAATTTTTGCTGACGTTATCAGAACCGGAAAAAACTAACATGTCATGAGTCACCATCAAAATACCATACAGTTATATAACCGTGTAGCGCAACAGTATCAAGATATATTTATGAATGATAAACGTTATCATCATAGTTATGACAAGTTGTTATCGCACCTAAGCAAAAACCATCGTATGGTATTAGATGTTGCTTGCGGACCGGGCGTTATCAGTCATTATTTGTTACAAAACAACGCGAATCTTACGGTATTGGGTATTGATGCTGCTGAAAAAATGATAGAACTGGCTACAAACAACGTTCCGGAAGCTACGTTTAAAGTACTTGATTGCAGAGCTATTTCAACATTACATACGTTATTTGATGTACTCATTTTTGGTTTCTGCTTTCCGTATGTAACGAAAGAAGAAGTACATCAACTCATTAAAGATGCTTATCAACTGCTAACCCCAAACGGGTTGCTGTATATAAGTACTATGATGGGAAATTATGATACCGATTCCGGTTATAAAAGTAGCTCTGACGGAAAAAACACTGCTTTTATATATTACCATAGTCAGGAAGATTTACAAAACATGTTACTTGAAAGTGATTTTCAAATTTTAGAAAACTATACAAAACTTGAACAGGAAGGTACGCATAAGAATACCGACTTGTTTTTAATTGCAAAAAAATGAACTATTTAAAAATATTTGCTCCGGCAACGGTTGCCAACGTTTCTTGTGGTTTTGATTCTATGGGCTTTGCCGTAGAAAAGGTGGGTGATGAGATGACGTTTACCAAAACCTCAACACCCGGTGTTCGTATCACCCAAATTACGGGGGCCAATGGTTTAACTTTAGACCCCACTAAAAATGCTGCGGGTGTGGTTGCTTTGGCCATGTTAGCACAGCATCCGGTAGATTTTGGTATTGACATTACCTTACACAAAGGGTTTTCTCCCGGAAGTGGTTTAGGAAGTAGTGCGGCAAGTTCCGGAGGAGCTGCCTTTGGGATAAATGCCTTATTGGGAACTCCTTTTTCTACCCTTGAACTAACAAAATTCTCTATGATAGGAGAAGAGGCTGCCTGCGGCACTCCTATTGCCGATAATGTGGCGGCTTGCGTTTTTGGGGGCTTTGTACTCATTAGAAGTTATGAACCGTTGGACATTGTGAAACTTCCGGTACCGGAAGAGCTGCGTTTGGTTGCCATACACCCTCAAATTGAGGTAAAAACCAAAGATGCCAGAGAGGTATTGCCTACTGCGGTACCTTTAAAAAGTGCCGTAACGCAATGGGCTAATGTTGGCGGTTTGGTAAGTGGTTTATATACGAATGATTATACGCTTATCAGTAACTCGTTAACCGATGTAATTGTTGAACCTGCCCGTAAACATTTAATTCCGCATTTTGATTTGGTAAAGTTAGAAGCCATCAAAGCAGGTGCTTTAGGCGCAGGTATTTCAGGCTCGGGCCCTACTATTTTTGCCTTGTGTAAAGGAGATACCGTTGCGCAAAAAGTAGCCGATGTTATCCGTCATGCGTATGCCGATAAACAGATTGCTTACCATGTGTTTACTTCTAAAATAAATACCCAAGGGGTGCAAATTTTAGAATCGAATTAGGGTTTAGGAATTAGGAGTTAGGAGTTAGGAGTTAGGAGTTAGGAGTTAGGAGTTAGGAGTTAGGAGTTAGGAAAGTAATGTTATGTCGAGTGATTTTTGTGACTGAAAGGAAGAAAAATTGTATCGAGACATTGATAACCTTACTATAATACACAATTAACAACGTTCTCATACGCTTCTCGATAGCTCTGTTGAGCGTAGCCGAAGTACCAAATTATTTTCTATTACCTTGAACATAATTTTACTCGAAGAGACAAACAGAACATATACAATTAATAAAACATATTTTAAACATACAAACAACACCACATGAACTATTACAGTTTACATAAAAAATCGCCAAACGTTAGCTTCCAAGAAGCGATAGTAAATGGTTTGGCTCCGGATAGAGGTTTATATTTTCCGGAAAGTATTACCCCGCTTGCTAAGGAGTTTATTGACAATTTAGATCAATATTCTAACGAAGAAATTGCTTTTGAAGCTATTAAGCAGTTTGTTGGAGATGAAATTCCGGAAGCTGTTTTACAGGAAATTATTAAAGATACCTTGTCTTTTGACTTTCCGGTAGTTCCTATTGATGAAAACACTGCTACTTTAGAGTTGTTTCATGGTCCTACCATGGCGTTTAAAGATGTAGGAGCGCGCTTTATGGCGCGTTGCTTGGGGTATTTTAACCGCAATAACAGCAACAAAGTTACCGTATTGGTAGCTACTTCGGGTGATACCGGAGGGGCTGTAGCGCATGGATTTTTAGGAGTTAAAGGCGTAGATGTGGTTATTTTGTACCCTAGTGGTAAGGTAAGTGATATTCAGGAAAAACAGCTGACTACTTTAGGGCAAAATATTACGGCTTTAGAGGTAGCGGGTGTTTTTGACGATTGTCAGGACATGGTAAAATCTGCCTTTCTTGATGCAGACATTCAGCGTACCTTAACCTCTGCCAACTCTATTAATATTGCGCGTTGGTTACCGCAAATGTTCTACTTTTTCTTTGCTTACAAGCAGGTATATAAACAGCAAAAAGAAGTGGTATTTTCTGTACCTAGCGGTAACTTCGGAAACATCTGTGCCGGAATTATGGCTCAGAAATTAGGACTTCCTATTCAACATTTTGTAGCGGCTACCAATATTAATGATACCGTGCCTAATTATTTAATCAATGGGGTATATGAGCCTAAACCTTCTAAGGCTACGATTTCGAATGCTATGGATGTAGGAAACCCGAGTAATTTTATTCGTATTCAAGAGTTGTTTCATCAGGATATCAATGCTTTAAAACAGGCTTTTTCATCGTATGCGTTTACCGATGACATCACACGTAACGCTATGAAAACTATTTATGAGCAAAGCGGTTATATAGCCGATCCGCACGGAGCTGTTGGGTATTTAGGGGCTAAAGAGTACCTGCAACAACACCCAAATAGTTTGTGCATCTTTTTAGAAACCGCGCATCCGGTAAAGTTTTTAGATGTGGTAGAAAGTACGCTGCCTGTTAAAGTAGCCATTCCGGAACAAATAAAAGAGGTGCTAGACAAACCAAAAGAAGCTACGTTTATCCGTTCGTATGATGAACTCAAAGCTTTTTTAAATACTGAAATAGTTACTTTATAAGTATATCTCCCCATAAGTTTTTATGGGGATTTTTTATTTGACAGAATATTGTTAGCTAAAATAGAAGATTCTCTTATCTGCAAATTTCAATGGGATAAATTATATATTTGTAGGGATATAGCTAGTTAACAGAAATAAAGAGTAATTTATGAGAAAGAAATAAAATCGATTGAATATAATGGATATGTTGATTAATAGAGATATATACTAACAAAACGTATAAGTAATTATGTCTCTTTTCTATATAAAAAACATACACAAATAATTTGCTCGCAACATGAAAAAATTGCTTACGATAACATTTAGCTTAACAATTAGTCTTTGCTTTTCGCAAACAAAAGAACAATTGATTGATTCAATTATTAAAGTAAATAGAGTTGAATCTAGTTGTATTGGAATTGGTTGTATGTCAAGCCCACAATACGCAAGGTTTCAAAAATTAAAGAAAAAACTATCCCAAAAAGAACTAATAGAGTTATCTAAACATAAAAACGCAACAATTCGAACATATGCTTCAATTGAACTCATTCAGTCTGACAAAAGAAACGTTCCTGAATTATTATCAGCTGAATTACAGAAAAATGAAATGGTTGAGACGATAGAGGGCTGTATAATAGATTTTAAACCGATTTCATCAATCATTTATCACAAATATTGGAATAAAATCAGAATAGAAGCATCTCGAAAAATTAAAGACAATAATCACGAACAAGATTTAGCAATGCAAAAAGTACTTGCTACCGACTTGACAATGGAAAAGTTAGATAGTGTAATAATTTATTCGGAAAAAGAAATTTATTGGTTACTTTATGACAGAACCTTTAAAAACAGAAAATATAAAAACAGTTATTTACCCAGAATTAAAGAATTAGCTTTTAGCAAAAATAATGCTTATGCCTTTGATTATTTAAAAAAGCATTACTCCACTCAATACTCAGTTGAATTGGAAAATTATTTAAAAAATAACTTTCCGAAAGCTAAGTTTAAAACCGAAAATGAAGTTTTCTATTTACATTCATTTATAGAAATATTATTGGAGAGCAAAAATGATGAATTTAAAAAGATTGCAATAAACAAATTAAGAACAGATGAAGTTTGGAAAGACCAAAAAGGTTGGTTTAATGCAACTTTAAAAAAACATGGTATTAAACTCTGAATACAAAACGCCATTTTAAATGAAACCGGAAAAAGAAAAATATGAATTTGTTTATGTTGAAAATGACGGAACAATACGTGAATTAGATAAAGATGAAATCGAATATCTACAAACTGAATTTAAACCAACGGACGGAGCAAGACCTTATATTAAGAGTAAATACACCCAACTAACCCCGGATAAAAAAATTTCAGGTTTCTTCATAGAGATGAAGTTCCTAAAGAAATTAGAATAATAAATACCCATTTAAGATATGCAGAAATAGGATTTCCCATTGGAATACACGAATCTAATAAAGTAATTGAATTATCTACCGGAGTTTATAGTATTAAAATTCTTGGAGGTTGGGGTGTTTCTATTGGCGATTTTTCAATCGAACTAAAAAATAAAAAAAATGATAATGTAATTACACCAAAGATTGCTATTTGGAGATTTCCCTCATATGAGTTTGGAGAAAGGGCTAAGAAAATAATGAATCTTGCTATTCCTGAAAATGGGGCTTATTTTATTAAATTCAAAAAACAAAAAGATTTAAAAGTAAAACACTCAAGTTTATTAATAAAACAATTATTTCAAAAAGAAATACCCAATCAACAATTGAAAATTTGTATTGAGTAACTATCCCCCTATTGTAAAAGATTATTGTATACAAAATGAAAATAGGAATCAAAATATTAATACTAATTATTTTTCTAAGTTGTCATGAAAAAAGTGCAAAAAAACACAAAAAAATAAATGCTTTTGTTCATTTTGCAAACAATGTAAAAAATGAAAAATACGTAGTTTCTTTTCATAAGAAAGAAGACTCTTTATTATATAACTATACTCATCAACTCGAGTGTACTACAAATTTCCTTTTGGGTCATTACGAAGGAGTGGTAATGACTGAAGTAATCTCTAAATTCAAAGAGACTGCCACAGCAAAAGTGTTTGCTTCGCAGTGACGGTCTTATTTTAAAAAACGGAAATTTGTCGTACAACTTTTAACTCCTATTCTACCCTCATTACTCAAAAACACTAATACCTTACTAAAAGAAAAACTACCCTATACCTAAGTATAAAGTAGTTTACTACAAAACCCGAAAAAAATTGAGTATGAAATATTATGAAATTGACGTGTCGGGCTCAGTAGGTGGTGTAGGTTCCGAAGGAGTTTGTGTACCACTAGCGGAACGCTGATTTAATGTAAAGTTGTACTGCCCTGCCAGCACACTTATTTTATCTAATAACTGAGTATATACTTCATTACTACTTAAGGTAGCATGTGCTTCAATATGGCTTATCAGCACCCTATACGCTTCCATTGCTTGCTTACGCAACTCAGGAAAATTCACTAACGGATTTAAGGCTGTTTCATCTACCCTATCTAAATACTTAGCATCAAAAGCACTATTTGTTTCTTTAATTTCAGCTAACCAATCTGCTATTTGTAAGGTTTGTACAGCGGCTACTAATTCCTCTTTGGTTTCAAAATCTTTTACCATGCTGTATAAAATTCCGGTTTGCTCATTGTAGTTTCGCTTTGCTATTTCGGGTCCGTACCCGTCTATAGCTAAAACTATATTTTGCCCGGCATCTGCTTTTGCCTTTTCTTTATGATAGGTATTGGCTATTGCCAAACTTCTAAACCCTCTATAGGCGCGGTCTCTTAGCTCATCTAACTCTTGAATTTCTACCGTTAGTTTACTGCCTTGTACTTGTAAAAAACTGGCATTCATTTCTTCAAAAATGGTGGTTAATTGAGTTACCGGATCGGTTAATTGTAAGGTAGCTACCTCTTCTTTGTTTACTGTTTCTAGCGTTTGGCGCATGTATTGTAAAAACTCCGCATTACGATACCTGCTTAATTCTGGATAATTCATACTTAATTTTTTAAATGATTAAACAATTTTTTTGCAGAAAGTAATTTATTACCTGGAATCTATAAAACAATTACACAAATACAAGTACTCACGAACTTGTTATGAGCTATAAAGTGTATAAGATTTGTGAAATGTTATTAGATAGTATCTGGTAAAATAGCACTTTCATAGCACGACTAAGATAACCATTACCTCGTGTACAGATATCACCTTAACTGTTAATATTTTACTAATTTATACACAATCAGTGTTTTACCTGTTTTAAAACCGGAAATTCCTCCCCCTATTAATTAGCGTCCTATCTTCTCTACAGGTTGCGGGAGCACTCTGTACCCACTACAGCCCCTTCCTGCGGGTCGCGAGAACACTTTGTACCCACTACAGACTCTTCCTGCGGGTCGCGGGAGCACTTTGTACCCACTACAGACCCTTCCTGCGGGTCGCGGGAGCACTCTGTACCCACTACAGACCCTTCCTGCGGGTCGCGGGAACACTTTGTACCCACTACAGACCCTTCCTGCGAGTCGCGGGAACACTCTGCACCCACTACAGACCTTTCCTGCGGGTCGCAGGAACACTTTGTTCTCATTAAGGGGAAGAAAACCGAATTAGAAAAAAGTTAGTAAAACATACGGTTAGGCTATTTTTACTAATAATTAGTGGAAATTTTTTAATAATTGTACGGTTGCTTTAAGAAAGGATAAAGCCGAAGTTCTTTTTTTAACTGAAAAGCTTGGCAGTGAATACAAAGAAAGGCTAACAAAATAATTTACTTGTATATTGTATATTTTGTTAGCCTCCGTTTATAGTGAGTAAAACACTTATTAAGCCACTTTACAAGCTGGGTTGTGCGCTACTTTAAAGTTTACAGAGTTGGCTATAAAACAAAGTTGGTTTGCTTTTTTGTGTAATTCATTGGCCGTGTTTATCATGGCACTATCTGTTATCGTAACTACCGGATTTAAAACAACACTTACAAAACTACCTGCTCCGCTTGCATTTTCTTCCATAATTCCTGTGGCATTATCTACATAATTAGTAACAATGATTCCTGCTTCAGAACACAGGTGTAAATACCAAAGCATATGACAGGATGATAGTGAGGCTACCAGTAAATCTTCCGGATTGTGCTTTGTTTTATCTCCTCGAAATGCCGGGTCCGATGAGCCTGGTATATCGGCTTTATGAGCTATTGAAATATCGTAACTCCTTTCATAAGCTCTGTAATTAGAGGTTCCGTTTCCTTTGTTTCCGGTCCATGTAATGGTAGTGGTATAGTTGTGTTGTTTCATGCTTACAAATTTAAGTTAAAGTGTATTTTGTTGTGTAGGGTTTTAAAGAAATGTTAGGTGTACTACAAGTTTCTTTTTTAAAATAAAAGCGTTACTGCAAAGCAACTCTTTTTGTTATGGAAGGCTCTTTGAATCAAGAAATTACTTCAGTCGTTATTACTCCTTCGTAAGGACGCGACAGGAAGTTTGTAATACACCTGAAATGTTCTTTTTATAGTTAATAGATTCTTACATTATCTTAACGCTTGGGTTCTTTTATAGAAGAGAAAAACTGTGGTTAAATACTATAATCTTCTTTTGACCACCATCTTTCCATCCAGGCCTCAGATACTTTTTGAGCTTTTTCGTAATTATCCGGCACTATAATCAACTGGTTGGAATGATCGCTATATTGTGTAAGAATGTTAACACCTTCATTTGCTAATTCTCTACAAAAACTTCCTAATTGTCCGGGAACATCTTGCCTTAATTTTTGAATAATTACCGGATTAATCTTTACTACCCGAATACCTACTTTTTCCAGTTCTTTAGCCGCTTTGTTAGCATCTTCAACCAAAAAATGAGCTATTGAATAGGCTCCGTTATTAAAAACACCGCCGCCTTCAAGGCTCACTTTATGTTTTCCTAGTGTTTCTCCCATTAAAGCCAGCATTCCTGCTTTGTTTTCCAGTATAATTTCTAAATCCTTCATTCTATTTTATTTTAAGTTAATTATTTTTTACGTAAAGGTTTACGGCATACTCCTTATCATTCGCTAAAAATTACGACCATTAACGTCATTTCTACTTTAGGAGAAACAGTAAGGTTTAGCGTAGCTAAATCTCAGAATGTTTGTTATTCATTTTTCTAGGTTATTTTGTCTGTTGTCTCGAACTGATTTAACGGATGTACGACAAATTCCCGTCTTTTAAAATAAGACCGTCACTGCGAAGCAAACACTTTTGCCGTGAAAATCTCTTTGAATCAAGAAATTACTTCAGTCGCTCCCATTCCTTCGTAATGACCCGAAAAAAACTTATCGTACATCCGATTTAACCTTATGTTGCCACAAAGAAAATAGTATTATTATATTTACACTTCATTCAATACTGAACTATGGAAGAAACGGCATTTATTCATACAGTTTTTCTTTTATGTGAACCCTCCAGAGCCAAAATTGTATGGAACTTATTAGACGGTAGGGCTTATACAGCAAGTGAATTGGCCTTGGCAGCAGACTTATCTACTACTGCCGTGAGTAATCATTTAGCTAAATTACTTCAAGGAAATATTATTAAAGTAGCTATTCAAGGAAGACATCGATATTATACTTTTGCTAATTCTGAAGTAGCCTATGCCGTAGAATCTTTAGCTAACTTAGCTAACCAAAAGCAACCGTTAAAAATCAACAAAGAAATTTCTAAAGAGGATGTAAAATATTGCAGAACTTGCTATGATCATTTAGCAGGAAAAGTAGGTGTGTTGCTTACAGATAAAATGGTAGCTCTGGAATTACTTACCTTACAAGGTAACCATTTTATACTTACTGAAAAAGGTACTACATTTTTTAATGATTTTGGGTTACCTCTAGCTGAATTAAAAAAGCAAAAACGTCAATTTGCCAAAGCTTGTCTTGATTGGAGTGAGAGAAAATATCATATTTCCGGTTCCTTAGGTGCTTCACTACTTAATAAAATGTTAGCACGGGATTGGCTTCGAAAAACAAAAAACTCCAGACGCGTTGTTATTACCTCTTTAGGAAAAAAAGGATTAAAAGATAGTTTTGGAATAGACCTATTTTAAAAGAAAACACTCTGTATAACCCATTTATTATGATGCTAACTACCATAAACTACGAAAAAACTATAGAACTAATTTCTAATGCCTATAATCCATTATCAGTGCAATGCCAACAAGATTTTATTGAGCATTCAAAAATAGGGGTGTATAAAAAAGGGGAAATTGTTGTTAGAGAGGGCCAATATTCTAAAAAGGCCTATTTAATTGTGAAAGGTTGTTCCAGGGCTTTTTATTTAAAGGATGGTAAGGATATTTCTGATTGGTTTGCTTTTGAAAATCAGTTTATGGCGCCTATTATTAGCTTTTTTAGTGAGCAGCCAAGTCCTCATTATGTTGAATTTGTTGAAGATTCTACCGTATTAGAGTTTTCAAAAGATATTATGGATAGTCTTACCAATAAACACCACGATTTTGAGCGTTTTATAAGCAAGGTAGTTACAGAAACAATGCTAGGTTTATGTGAGCGTTTGCATGCCATACAATTTAATAAAGCCGAAGATAGATTTAAGCATCTTTTAAAAATGTATCCTGATATTACTAACAGAATTCCTCTTACGCATATTGCTTCTTATTTAGGTATCACCTTGGAAACTTTGAGTAGAATACGAAATCCTAAAAAACGAATTTGATATATATCAAATGATATTTTTTTCATTAGCGTGACCTTTGTGTAAAATAATTTACTAATGGAAAAATACAATAAAAAAACAAGATCAATTTGGGGTAGTTGGTGGATGTCTATTCGAAAATGGTTTTACCTCTTATGGCTTATTTACGAAGTTTCAATCCGCTTTTATGACTATTCACTGGAAGTGTATCATTTTTTTACTCAGCATCAAAAGAACATCGTTTCTTTTATCAGTGAACCGGGGTTTCATATTCTGGCTATTTTAAGTAGCTTTCTCACTTTTGCTATTTGCACTATTTTTTTAACCGTTCCTATTTGTTTTGTGCTCTACCAATTTTTCAAAACTACCAACTTAACAAATACTTTGTTTGAAGAAAAATTAAAAAGAATACTCTAATACAGGTTTCAATTACAAATTACAAATTACGAATTATCAATTATCAATTATCAATTATCAATTATCAATTATCAAAGTTATATAAACTTACTACTTAGTTTTTGCTTTATACGAAATACGAATTCATAAACCTAAAGCTGATTCCTAATTGAATTCAACAGCTAAACTCTATCATTTATAACTCGACTTAAATGTATTCCTATGAAAAATATACTTATTATAAACGGACATCCGGATAAAGAAAGTTTTTGTTTTGCTCTTGCAAACGCCTACCAAAAAGGAGCCATACACTCCAGTGCCAACGTAGAAATGCTTAATATTAGAGATCTAAACTTTAATCCGAATCTTGAATTTGGTTACAGAAAGCGAACAGAACTAGAACCTGATTTATTAAACGCTCAAAAAAAATTAAAATGGGCTCATCACATAGTTTGGGTGTATCCGGTTTGGTGGAGTTCTTTTCCGGCAATTATGAAAGGTTTTTTAGATCGTGTTTTGCTCCCCGGATTTGCTTTTCAAAAAAGAGAAAATTCTTTATTGAGTGATTCTTTCTTAAAAGGAAAAACCGCGAGAATTATCTGTACGCTGGATCAACCTGCTTGGTTTTATAGATTAATTTATAGCCGTCCAAGCACTAATGCTCTAAAAAGAGGAACGTTGCATTATATTGGTGTAAAAAAGGTACGAGTTACCACCATAGGTCCCATAAGACTTTCAAGCGATAGCTTTCGAGAGAAATGGTTAAAAAGAGTTGAACTTCTTGGTATGAAAACTATTTGATTTACCTATTTATCAGTGTTATAAGGAACGGAATTTTAAAAATAAAGGTTTCGTTTCTTGTAACCTGAATTCGATTAGTATTTCGATTGTTAAACCTAGTTATTCTTATTGACGATCAGATCTAGTATCGACCTCTAAGGAGATATACTTTGGCGTTGCTCAGCAGAACTATCGAGAGCTATTAAACAATAGCTCAATACAGTTTTTCTTCTTTTACCTCAGAAAAACCACTCGATTTGACATTAACAAAAACTAATTTTTTAATTAGATACCAAAGAAACTCAGGTTTGTATTTAGCCTGAATTTATCCAAAAACATCGATAAACTCTTTATAAAAGGTTATTAAGGGTTCTACCACTTGTTCCTTATTCGGAAACTCCATATGGTATTCAGTTATTAAACTAAATCCTTCTTCTGTATTTTCACCTAAAAACATTGGCATAAAAGCGGTTTCATTTACCATTTTTCTAAGTTCTTTCCAACTTAAACTATTTTTAAAGAAAGAATCAATATTATGATTTTCTGCTTTTAGCTTACATCTGTTTTTCTTACCTAAAAAGAGACTTCTGAAATGGCTTCTGGTAGTTAATTCAAATTTAAGTGATTCTTTACTATCACAAATTCTACATGCCACGCTACCTACTTCACATACACCAATTTTATTACTTACTCTAATTTTTCTGTCTTTATAAATAATATAGAGTTGATAATGAATATCCGGACATCTAGCACCGCCACCAATACGAACACTATCATTCGTAATATGTAATGTAGCTCCTTCTTTTTCTGCAATTTTTGTAAAATGTTCTTCTAACGTCATAGCTAATCTTATATCTTATTTAATCTCTGTTTATTTCTATATTTTTCTTTTTATTTTCTTCTATCTTTTTTGAACACGTTTTTAACATGCTATTATAGATAAAAATCAGCAAAAACGTTACCACCAAATTCCTAATCCATTTAGTAGCAGCTTTTTTCTTATGCTTCTTATACCCCTCTTTATGTTTTTGTTTAGTTTCAAAGTATTGCTCATTTAATTGGTTATTCATTTTTATTTTCCATAATTTAGTTTTTCATAAATCTACAAGTTTTAATAGGAATACAACTCCATTATTATTTATTTCTACTTTTACATAAAAACATCCTAACATCTATGCATCCATTACATCAGCATCTCAATCATTTTATTGCTATACATAATGAAGATTTTCAGGAGATTCTACCTTATTTTACTCTTCAAAAAATCAATAAAAAAGAGGTTCTTATGGAAGGAAACACCCGTTGTCAACACAATTACTTTGTACTAAAAGGATGTATGCATATGTACTTTATGGGAAGCAATGGTTCACCAAGAACTGTGCAATTTGCTATTGAGAATTGGTGGATATCCGATTTTTTAGCGTACCATCATCAAGCTACAACTGATTTTTATATTCAGGCTGTAGAAGATTCTGAAATACTTACCATAAGCTATCAACAGCAAGAGACTTTGCTTACCCGTTTTCCAAAACTGGAAAAATATTTCAGGCATATATATCAAATAGCCTACGGTGCTTCTCTTGTTAAGTTTAAATATTTATTTGAGTATTCTAAAGAAGATATGTATTTTCATTTTACTGAACAGTTTCCGGAATTTGCACAAAGAGTACCTCAATATTTAATAGCGTCGTTTCTTGGGTTAACTCCTGAATATGTTAGTGAAATACGAAGAAAAAAGCGTTCTTAAACCAGCTTAAGTTTTTTACACACATCACACGTTAGTTTTGTTGTATTAAATAAGAAAAAACATGACTACACGAATTCAAATTAACAAAACTGAACCTGATGCCTATAAAGGTATGTTTGCTTTAGAAAACTATTTAACTCAAAGTACGCTAAAAAAATCACATATTCATCTTATAAAACTTAGAGCTTCTCAAATTAATCAATGCGCTTTTTGTATAAATATGCATACTAAAGAGGCTTTAAAAGATGGGGAAAGCATTCAACGTATTGCACTTCTTAACGCATGGAAAGAGTCTAATCTTTTCACTAGTGAAGAAAAAGCTATTTTACAAATTACTGAAGAAGCTACCTTAATTCACGTAAACGGAGTAACGGAAGACACTTATCAACAAACAATTGAATTGTTTGGTCCAAATTATTTTTCTCAAATTATTATGGCTATTGCTACCATCAATGCCTGGAACAGAATTGCCATAAGTACACTTATGCCTGTTGAACCTTAAAAATATCTCTATGATTCTTAAAATAAGTAAACTATTCCTCAGAGTTTCTATTGCTTTTAGTTTTTTATCTGCTGTTGCAGATAGATTAGGTATGTGGAGCAAAGAAGTATCTGTATGGGGAGACTGGACTCATTTTTTAGAATATACGCAAATTCTAAATCCGTGGGCACCAAAACCACTCGTTTCTTTTTTGGCAACTACAGCTACTGTCGCAGAAATTATATTTGCTGTATGTATTTTAGTGGGGTTTAAAACCCAGTTTTTTGCCAGACTAAGCGGATATCTTATGCTACTTTTTGCGTTAGCCATGTGTTTTACTACAGGTATAAAAAGTGCTTTAGATTATTCCGTTTTTACAGCCTCTGCTGCAGCTTTTGCTTTAAGCGTATTTAACGATACCTTTTTAGAGTTAGACGGATATCTTAAAAAGGAGTAAAACTCTTTTAACCATAAAAAAACCTCATAATTAAGTTATGAGGTTTTTAAATTTATATGGTGTCCCGTCCTGAAATAGCGTTACACTAAAAATTAAGTGTCATGAAAAACAAACATGTAAAACGTACTCAAAAAGAC
>NZ_JBOCUK010000042.1:0-21701 GCF_050606265.1 Tenacibaculum sp. TC6
GTGTGCGCTTTTTCTTGTGTGGACTCGTATTCATAAAATAAGTCTAATTTGTGTCAACTTATTTTAGGACGGGACAGACTAAAAATAAAAGGAGTTAAAAATTAACTCCTTTATTCTTCATATTGTTTCATTTCTTCGTCATAAAACAAACCTGCAGCCTCAATTAAATTCTCCATTTCATTGGCTAAATCTTGTTCGTTTTCATCTGATAAATCTTCAAACCACTCTATTTCATCATCTTTTAAATTGATTAAAAATCTAGGGTATTCTGTGTGCAGCACAAAAATATCTTCCGGATGTTTGCTGTTATCTGCTAATAAAAATTTAGGTAAGTTCATTATGTTTAGTTTTAATCAATTGCAAGGTTAAATAATTAAAGCGCAAATATAATAGAATTGAAGCTGTAGTTAACCCTGCCAACAAGCCTAACCAAATTCCAAAACTTCCGTACATATCTGCTTTTCCGAAAAAGAAACTAATAGGAAAACCAACAACCCAATAAGATATTAAAGTTATAATAGTTGGAATTTTTACATCCTGTAAGCCTCTTAATGCACCTAATACCATTACTTGTATACTATCACTTATTTGAAAAATAGCTGCAGCTATCAATAAATTAGATGCTATTTCTACTACTTCTAAATTATCACTGTAATTTTTTGTATCACTTAAATCTATATATAAATGCGGTAAATAGTTATGGAAGGTAAAAAACATCACACAAAAAAATACTGCTAAAATACTTCCCATAAAAAAGATTGAAAAAGCAATCCTCCTCAATTCTTTAAAATTTTGCAACCCTTTTTGATTTCCCACTCGTATCATTGAGGTAACACTTAATCCTGTAGCTACCATAAAAGTCATTGAAGAAAGATTTAAAGCTATTTGATTTGCCGCTTGTGGGTTCTTTCCTAATAAACCACTTAACCATATTGCTGCAGTAAAAATAGCTACTTCAAAAAGCATTTGCATGGCACTTGGTGCCCCTAAACTTATAATTTTTCGTAGCATTAAAACATCTAAAACAAATATTTTAATCTGTGTTATAATTTTTCCAGATCGCTCCTTTTTAACTAATACCCACCATAAAAACAAAACCATTATAAATCTTGACAGCAAAGTACCATAAGCAGCTCCTACAATTCCCATTTCCGGAAAACCAAAATTTCCAAAAATCAATAAGTAATTCAAAATTACATTTGAAATATTTGCCAATATCGTAGCAAACATAGGATATTTGGTCATAGATAACCCATCACTAAATTGTTTAAATGCCTGAAAAACAATCATAGGAATTAATGAAAAGGCTACTAAATCTAAATAAGGTAATGCTAAATCAACTACTTCAATAGGTTGATCCATGAAATACAACAGTGGTTTAGCAAAAAACACACCTAAAAACATTAGAACACCTATACTAAAACATAAAAACAAGCCATGTTTAAATGTTGATCTGGCCTGCTCAAAATTTCCGGAAGAATCTGCCTCAGCTATTAAAGGTGTTATGGCTGTTGAAAAACCAATTCCTATAGACATGGCTATGAAAATAAAACTATTTCCTAAAGATACCGCAGCTAACTCGGCAGTACCTAATTGCCCAACCATAATATTATCAATAAAACTAACAAAAGTATGCCCGAGCATACCTAACATTACAGGAGCGGCTAACTTCCAATTATATTTAAATTCTTTAGTATATTGTTGAATATTCAATTTTTTTCTGCTATTATTTAAGACTGCGAAGATACTTCTTTTTATAAGGGTTTATGTTTTTATTCCTCTCATTTTTTAAATTATTTAACTACCTTTGAAGACTAATTAAAACTAAAAATGGCAACAATAACATTACAAGGGAACCCTATAGAAACAGCAGGAAATTTACCTAATAAAGACCAAAAAGCACCAAGCTTTAATTTAGTTGCTGGTGATTTATCTGAAAAAAAATTAAGTGATTTTGCAGGTACTAAACTTATCTTAAATATCTTTCCAAGTGTTGACACAGGCACCTGTGCTACTTCTGTTAGAGAATTTAATAAAAAAGCAGCTAGCTTAAACAATACGAAAGTTTTATGTATATCTAGAGACTTGCCTTTTGCTCAAAGTCGTTTTTGTGGTGCTGAAGGAATTGATAATGTACTTATGCTATCTGATTTTGTTAACGGTGACTTTGGTAAAGAATATGGTTTAGAAATTACTACTGGTCCGTTAAAAGGGTTACATTCTAGATGTATCATAGTAGTTAACGAAGAAGGTAATGTAGTTTATACAGAACAAGTAAGCGAAGTAGTTGACGAACCTAATTACGAAGAGGCTTTAAAAGCATTATAATTTTATATGAAAAACCCTAATGATGGATTTTTTAAAGGCAGGTTACGAAGTGTAAAGTTTGCCCTTAAGGGTATGTGGCTATTATTAACAACTGAAGATAGTATAAAAGTTCAGTCTTCTATAGCACTTTTAGTAACTCTTATGGGATTTTACTTTTCAATATCTATTACTGAATGGATGATACAATTTTTAGTAATAGGTCTTGTATTAGTAGCCGAAGCTTTAAATACAGCTATTGAAAAAGTAGCTGATTTTATTCATCCTGACTATCATGAAAAAATAGGGTTTATTAAAGATATTGCAGCAGGAGCTCCTGCTTTTGCTGCTTTTTTCTCACTTATCATCGCAGGTATTATATACATTCCTAAAATTATAGCTATATTTTAGCGTTTAGAGTATTGTTAATTTAAATTTATGGCAAAAAAGAAAACAACTGTTAAAAATGATAAAAAAACTGTTTCTGTTTTTACAAGAGCCAAAGCTTTTGTAAACAACAGGCAAAACCAAACTATATTTGGTGCTTTCTTAATCTTATTCTCTATTTTTTTAACAGTAGCTTTTATTTCATTTTTCTATACTTGGCAGCAAGATCAAAGTTCTTTGCAGCAATTCTCAGACAGGCATATACCTGCCAAAAATTTATTAGGAAAAGTTGGAGCTAAACTTAGTAACTTACTTGTATTTAAAGGTTTTGGTTTAGGAGCCTTTATTTTAAATGTTGTACTATTTTTTACCGGCGCAAGAATCGTTTTACAAACCAACTTAAAAAAAATTATTACTTCTTGGAATTGGGGGCTATTAGGAATGTTATGGACTTCTATTACTCTTGGTTTTGTAGAACACAAATATGCTGTTCTTTCCGGTATAATTGGTTTTGAGCTTAACGAATACCTACAAACGTTTATAGGAAAAACAGGCTTAATTATCTTACTCCTTTTCTTCTTTATTTCATACTTAATAATTCGATTTAGTATTGACCCTGATACTATAGTTGAAAATCTTGAAACAAAAAAACAAGAAAAAGAAGCTAGAAGATTAGCTAAAATAGAAGAGCAAAATCAACGAGCACAAGAACTTGAAAATGAACAAGAAGAAAATGATTTTGATTTAGAAGAAACTCCAGAAGAAAATCATAAAAAATCAGGATTTGAGCTTTCTGTTGAAAATCTTCAACCTACAATAACTCACCATTCTGATGTAAAATCACAAGCTGCTTCAAAAGAAAAAGACCTTGAATTAGAAATAACTTCTGCTCAAGAAACACCCCTTGAACATGAAGAAGAATCTGAAGTTAAAGTAGCTATTGAAAAAATAGCTGAAGAAAAAAGTGTCTCTGAAAATTTATCAGACAAATTAGTTAAAGATTTTGGCGAATTTGATCCTAAATTAGAATTAAGTAATTTCAGGTTTCCTACCTTTAACTTACTTAGAGAATATAATGAAAGTATTTCAGTTGACCCAAATGAACTTGAGGTTAATAAAAACCAAATTGTAGAAACTTTAAAAAACTACAAAATTGGTATTGAACAAATTAAAGCAACTGTAGGACCAACTATTACATTATATGAAATAGTACCGGAAGCCGGAGTTAGAATTTCTAAAATTAAAAGTTTAGAAGATGATATTGCACTTTCACTTTCAGCATTAGGAATCCGTATTATTGCTCCAATACCTGGAAAAGGAACTATAGGTATAGAAGTACCTAATAAAAAGGCAACCATTGTATCTATGCATTCTGTAATTTCTTCTAAGAAGTTTCAAGAATCTCCTATGGAATTGCCTATTGCCCTTGGAAAAACAATTTCAAATGAAACCTATGTTGTTGACTTAGCCAAAATGCCTCACCTTTTAATGGCGGGTGCTACCGGACAAGGTAAATCTGTTGGGTTAAACGCAATTTTAACCTCACTACTTTATAAAAAACATCCTGCCGAAGTGAAGTTTGTTTTAGTAGATCCTAAAAAAGTAGAACTTACTCTTTTCAATAAAATTGAACGTCACTACTTGGCTAAACTACCAGATCAAGAAGAAGCTATAATTACAGATACAACCAAGGTTGTAAATACTTTAAATTCTTTATGTATTGAAATGGATGCGCGTTATGACTTGTTAAAAGATGCCATGGTTCGTAACATTAAAGAATACAATGTAAAATTTAAAGCACGTAAACTTAATCCGGAAAACGGACATCAATTTTTACCTTATATTATTTTGGTTATTGATGAATTTGCCGATTTAATTATGACTGCCGGTAAAGAAGTAGAAACACCTATTGCCCGTCTGGCTCAATTAGCCCGTGCCATTGGTATTCATTTAATTGTTGCAACGCAAAGACCTTCTGTTAACGTTATTACCGGTATTATTAAAGCTAACTTCCCTTCTCGAATAGCCTTTAGAGTAACTTCTAAAATTGATAGTAGAACTATTTTAGATGCTCCGGGTGCAGATCAATTAATCGGTCGCGGAGATATGCTATATTCAGGTGGTAATGATTTAACACGAATACAATGTGCTTTTGTAGATACTCCGGAAGTTGAAAAAATAACTGATTTTATTGGTTCACAACGTGCTTATGCTCAAGCTCATTTGCTTCCTGAATATGTAGGAGAAGAAGGTGGCACAAATCTTGATATAGATATCGAAGATAGGGACAAACTATTTAAAGAAGCTGCTGAAATTATTGTCACAGCTCAACAAGGTTCAGCCTCATTATTACAACGCAAGTTAAAATTAGGTTATAACAGAGCCGGTAGATTAATAGATCAGTTAGAAGCAGCCGGTATTGTAGGACCTTTTGAAGGTAGTAAAGCCAGACAAGTATTAATTACTGATTTAGTAGCCCTTGACCAATTATTGGAAAGCGAAAAAAACAATTAATTATTAAACGTCTAAAAAACGGAAATTATATAACAAATGAAAAACATAGGTTTATTTTTTGTAGGAATCCTCTTAAGTTTTAATACGATAGCTCAAAACTCATCAACCCAAGCAAAACAATTACTAGATGAAGTTTCATCTAAAATGGGAGCTTATAAAAATATGGTTATCAGTTTTAACTCTACCCTAGTAAATAAAGAGGCCGGTATAACTAACGATCCGCCTATTAGAGGAAACATAATTATCTCAGGTGATAAATACAATTTAGAATATTTAGGTAACAGTTTTCTTTTTGACGGTAAAAAATTAGCCGTGATTAATCATGAAGAAAAGGAAATAAACATTACCAGCGGTGATTTAGAAGAAGAGGATGGTTTTATATATCCTTCAAAGCTACTAACATTTTATAAAGAAGGTTATAATTATAAAATGGGAGCACTTGAAAACAGTAATGGAAGAAAAATACAATATGTAGATTTAACGCCTATAGATAGTAATTCTGACATTGTTAAAGTTAAATTAGGAGTTGATGCCAGAACTAAACATATTTACAAACTGACTCAAATTGGTTCTAACGGAGCAGAAACAACGTTTACAATTACTACGTTTAAAAGCAACCAACCTATCTCTGAAAAATCATTTTCATTCAATAGAGAAAAATATGCCAGTTTAGGTTACCTAATTGATTAATTACCATAAAACTTTTGTTAGTATTTTTTAATTATTAACAAAAGTTTTATGTTTTTTTATAAAACTAACGCACTACCTTTGCATCTGTGAAAACACTAGACAGATACATACTAAAGAGTTTTTTAATTCCGTTTTTAACAACATTCTTAATCATACTATTTGTACTTATCATGCAAATGTTATGGTTGGCCTTTGACAATTTTGCAGGTAAAGGTATTGGTGTTGTTATTATCTTAAAATTTTTATGGTACTCGGCATTAATGGCAGCTCCTCAAGCATTGCCTATTGGTGTGTTGTTATCTTCAATAATGACCTTAGGAAGTTTGTCTGAGAATTATGAATTTGCTGCGGCTAAATCTGCAGGGGTTTCTTTACAAAGAATGGTAAGACCCTTAGTTTTCTTAGCTATTTTTTTAAGCTCGGTTAACTTTTTATTTTTAAACTACATTTATCCATACGCTGTATTAAAACAATTAAATTTAAAAGCTAATATTAAAAAGAAACAACCGGCTTTGGCACTTGTTCCTGGAGGTTTTAATACAGAAATACCAAACTATCAAATTAAATTTGATGAAAAGTACGGAGAAAACAAAAACTTACTAAAAAAGGTATTGATCTACGACCTGTCTTCAAGAAAAGGAAATAATAAGATTATTACGGCTGAAAGAGGAGAAATTGTGTCAGAACCAGGAAGTCGTTATATGACACTTATTTTAAAAGATGGTTACTATTTTGAACATCATGATAAACAAGGAGCATCGTATAATGAACGTTTAAAAATGCCGGCTTCTCATGCAGATTTTGATGAATATACTATCAATATTGATATTTCTTCTTTAGACGGAACAGATTTGGATGAATTAAAATATACCAAAAATTTTAATATGCTTAGCTTAAAGCAGCTTAAAGACACCATTCCTACTCTTAAAAAAAGTTATGATGACTATATAAGTAGCAGAGCTAAAAACCTGTTTTTGACAATTGATGTAGAAGATTTACACCCCTACCCCGACTCAACACTCAATAAAGAAAAAGAGTTATCTACCGATATCTTAAGTAATTTTGAACTTAAAGAACAAAATACTATTCTTACTAATGCCATATCTAAGCTAGAAAGAACTCTTAATAATAATAAATCATACAAAGATAATCTTAAAGATAGAAGAAAATGGCTTAACCTACATGATATAGAATATTATAACAGAGTAGCCTTTTCACTTTCTTGTTTATTATTATTCTTTATCGGAGCTCCTTTAGGTTCAATTATCAGAAAAGGAGGCATGGGACTTCCTATGATTTTAGCTATTTCAGTATATGTTTTATACTTCTTTACCAATACCTTCGGAAGAAATATGGCTGAAGAAAGCTCCGTAACAGCAATAGTGGGTTCATGGATGGCTTTATTTTTAATGCTTCCGCTAGCATTTTCACTAACAATCAGAGCAACTAAAGATAAAGGGCTGTTTGATATTAATAGCTTTTTTACCTCTATACTAACATTTTTTAAAAATTTATTCTCTAAAAAAGAGAAGAATACATAACAATGACAACACAAACTGCACCAAAAATTCAATTAAATTCAATTGAAGAAGCCATTGACGATATTAAAAATGGTAAAGTAATCATAGTAGTAGATGATGAAGATAGAGAGAACGAAGGCGACTTTGTTGCTGCTGCTGAAAGAATCACTCCAGAAATGATCAATTTTATGGCAACTCACGGAAGAGGATTAATTTGTACTCCTCTAACTGAAGATAGGTGTAAAGATTTGGAGTTGGGTATGATGGTTACTAACAATACTGACCCTATGGAAACTGCTTTTACAGTTTCTGTAGATTTAAGAGGAAATGGTGTTACTACCGGAATTTCTGCTTCAGATAGAGCCAAAACCATACAGGCATTAATTAATCCGGAAACCAAACCTTTTGAATTAGCCAGACCCGGGCATATCTTTCCTTTAAAAGCTAAAAATGGAGGAGTATTAAGAAGAACCGGACATACGGAGGCTGCTATTGATTTTGCACGTTTAGCAGGATTATATCCTGCCGGAGTTATTGTTGAAATCATGAATGAAGATGGTACTATGGCTCGTTTGCCTCAATTAATTGAAGTGGCTAAAAAGTTTGAGTTAAAGATTGTTTCTATAGAAGATTTGGTTGCTTACCGAATGGAACACGATTCTTTAATCGAAAAAAGGGAAGATTTCAATATTCAAACTCGTTTTGGTGATTTCAGATTACGTGCCTATAAACAAACGACAAACGACCAAATTCATATTGCTTTAACTAAAGGAAGCTGGACTAAAAACGAACCGATTTTAACCAGAATTAATTCTACCTTAGTTAATAATGATATTTTAGGTACCTTAACCAACAATGCTGATAAGAAATTAGATCAAATGTTTAAGGTTATTAATGATGAAGGAAGAGGTGCTATTGTATTTATAAACCAACAATCACAGTCGTTAAACCTTTTAAGTAGGCTTCGTATTTTGAAAGAAAATCAGGCTAATGGTGAAATGAAAGCGCCAAATGTGGTCATGGATAATAAGGATTTTGGTATTGGAGCACAAATTTTACACGACTTGCATATTCACAAAATGCGTTTAGTATCTAATAGCCAACAAAAGAAACGTGTAGGTATGATTGGTTACGGTTTAGAAATTGTTGATTACGTAAATTATTAGTAAAAAGCATAAATCACTTAAAAAATAAAAAGGTTATAGAGTGCTCTATAACCTTTTTATTTTTTCTTTCTTTTCAATACGATTAAAAAAAGTATGATTAAAATACATACAATCGTAATCCATTTATATTTAATATCTGAATTTGCTTGAATAGCATCTGAATTACCGGTTAAAATTAAAGAAGCCCAGTAGTAAGGAGAAACTTCACTTAATTGATGTGTTTTTAAATATTCCTTTTTAGCATTTTGTAATGCTTTAGATTTAGATTTCCCTTTTTTAAGTTCCTTATAAAATATACTTAAAATTTCATTTACGGCCTTTTCATTTGCCTTCCATTGTGTGGTAATAACACTCTTTGCTCCTCCACTAAAAAAACCTCGTGATAAACTCATAATTCCCTCTCCTATTTCCTGCTCACCTATAGCTCCGTTACATGCATCTAAAACTACTAATTCGGCGTTGTTGGGTATTTGCATTAACTCTTCTAAACTAAGTTTTTCTTTTCTAAAAGCTATCCATGGTTTATTTTCAATTTCATCTATTCCGGCATGAGAGTTTATATGTACAATTGTATGTTGGTTAACCTCTCTTAAAAAAGTGTCTTTCAAAGCTTTTTCTTCAATAAATAAATCTGTAGGATATACAGAAGCTATTTGTTCCATTGCTTCCTTACTTCTGGTTAATGTTGGCAAAGACTTTTCTTTAAATTCCACAGGAGCTATTCCTAAAACCGTATTTTTTTCAGCTCCTTTAGATGTATTTAATTTTTGAGACACAGAAGCTGATAGTAAATACATTACTTCAGTATTTTCAACTAAATATTTATTAGGATCAAGTTGTGGTACTAACGCTTCAAAATTGATGTATTGTAACTTATAATCCGGAATTATTGTTAGCTTTTTCTCTCTAATTTTTTCTACAGATTCACTAAACGGAAAAAGTTTTTTATACACCTTATTCGCTAATTCATTGTATTTTAATCGATCATCTACATAAACAAAATAATTAGCCATTTTATTTTTCAAAGTATCTATCTCTCTATTTAATTGAGGAACATTTTGCAGTTTAAAAAATACTTTTTCTTTGTTACTACAAAAAATGCCATACCCTTCTTTTTCATTCAAGATGTATTCTATTAAATTCGAATGATCATCTACATATTTTTTTAAACTTTCATTAAAACCGATAATTTTAGGCTCTTTTAAAAACTGTTGATCTTCTTTATGCAAATTTTCTAATAAGAGTAATCCTTTATTCTTTTCCATAAAATAAAACGCTTTAGCTAAGTCATTTTTATAGTATGATAAAGCCACTGCTTTCATATAAAATGCAGCAGCTTTACGTATCCAAAATAGCTTTGAAGTATCTACAATACTCTCTTGCCTTATATTAGACACCAATTCATCTACTAAAACACACGTTTGTATTGCTTTATCAAGATTACTTTCTTTTTGTTCAACTTCATATAATAAAGTTTCTTCTTCTACATTTTCAATAAGATAATCTAAAATATCCAATTTATATTTAGATTGTTTTATAGACTCAAAATCAGGTAAAAACTCATAGTTTTTACCTAAAAGTATTGCTATAGCTTTTTTATTATTTTTTAACTTTATTGTAGAGCTTAAATAGTCTCCTTTATTATTATATACCGCCGCAACAGCACTGGGATTGGTTGACATTTTTAATGCCGAATCAAAATAAGTTGCTGCTATTTTGGGTTGCTTTAATTTATTATATATCCTTCCTAAATTATTATATATCTTGCCTAATTTTGCGCTATCTTGTTGTTGTTCTGTAATATTTTTAGATTCTATATACAACTTCACAGCTTTTTCATAATCTTCTAAACCTTCATAAATATTAGCCAAATTATTTTTATATCCCTCGTTAGTATATAAATTTTCGTTGGTATTAAGCAGTTCATCAATTTCACGAATATGATATGTTATCTCTTTAAAATATCTTTTAGGTTCATCAATTTTACTGTAGGCCCAAATAGCTCCTTCATGTGCTTTTAGTAATGTAACTTTATCATCGTAATCAATTCCATATTTTTCAATTACGTTATTAAAATTTTGCAATGCATAAAAATAATCTCCTACATTTTCAAAAAGGTATCCTAAATCAATAAGAGACTTATACGTGTATTTGTTTTTGGTAGGTAACTTCTGAATTTCCCGAATTGTTTTTTTCTGCTCCGTTTCTTCTCCTAGTGCATTGTAATAGTAATTAATATTATACAAACTATTACTAATTTTATAATAATCAACAGTGTCTGTCTTTTTTCTAATTTCTATAGATTGTCTGGTTTTTTCTATCGCTTTTATATAGTTTCTTTCAAAAGAATATAAAATTCCAAGCCTGTGATAACCATAAGATACAGCATCTTTAGAAAAATTTTCATTTGCTGTTTTTAAAAAATGTTCCAGTAAATTTATTCTTTCTTCCGGAGAAGTTTGTCGATTATAAATAGAATCGACTTTTTGTATTGATTCTGAATTTTGAGTAAAGGTTTTTACTGTAAAAAGTATAAAAAATAACAGTACAAAAAGTCGATTCATGGGCAGCTCTTAATTTGTTGAGCTACTAATTTAATAATTTATTGTATTTAACGGGTTTGCTATAACTTTCATTTACACCTATAATGGTTAATTTTTCTATTATTTGATAAGGATTGTAAGTCATTCCCGAATCATATAATATTTTAGCAGAAAGAGCGCTCACCCAAGGAGCCGAATATGAGGTTCCGGATATTGAAACGGTGTCTCCATATATATCAAAAAATTCAATACCTTCACCCGGTGCATAAAAATCTACTGACAGACTTCCGTAATTTGAAAAGTCAGCTATGTTATCATTTTCCATATTAGAAGCAGCTATGGCTAGTATATTTCGCTGTGGATATGATGATGGATAATGAACTATTGAGTCATTATTTGATTTATTATTTCCTGCTGAAGTTACGATTAAAACACGTCGCTGATATTCTTCAATTAACGAACTAAAAATAGAATTCACATCTGAATCACTTCCGTACCAGCCTAAACTCATTTGCACAATATTAGCTCTAGGTAATGCATATTTTAGTCCGCAAAGAATATTAAAATACGTAGCCACTCCATATTCATTACAAACCTTTACCGGTAAAATTTGATGGGGTATTCCTTCTTCGTTTAATTTTTTATTTAAAATATAGGTAACTTTTGTTCCGTGAATTAAGTTATAATCATCAAAACAATTATCATCATGATTCACGAAATCCCAACCTGACAACTCACCACTAACAGCAACTCCTGAAGAATTATATAAAAATGGTGTAGCAAATAGCGGATAATTAGCATCTATTCCGGTATCTAAAACGGCAATGGTTACACCATTATTTGCTCCAACTATTTGAGAGGTATATCCGCTACCATAAGTTCCTAAAACTCCTAAATCATTCTCACCTTCCAGTCTAAATGTAAACTCATAGTCCACATTTGTTATATCACCTTCTGGTCCGCCACTACCTCCTTGAATAGATAATTTTTTGTCTTCAATATTCACATTATTGCCAAAATCCCATTTTTCTATAGATTCATCATCACATAAATCACAGATTTGATAATACACTACTCCGTAAAGATTTCTTAATGCTTGTTTTTGAGCTTTAGTAACTCCGCTATTATATTTAATAATAAGCTCATGAGTAGAATACCTTGGAATGTTTAAAGTTTTTTTGAATCTTACCAAAGTTCTCTGTTGATTTTTGACGTCTAAGTCTTCATGATTTTCAGTACACTGAAAAAAATTATAACATATAATTACAATCAATAATAATTTAAAAAACTTCATAGTATATTTCATTTTTAATTATAATTTTTAATTAGCCCCCTTTTGTTAAAAGTTAAATACTTTAACAAACAGTCTAAAATTAATAAAATCATTACCCAATTATTTTAACAATTTAATTTATTTTTGAAACATATTCTTAATTTATGACCGAAAGTGATAAGTATTTAGATGCTTTATTGAATGGAAATGAAAAAGTAACTTTAGAAATATATTCAAAGTACTACCGTAAGGTAAGTGCTTTTATTTTAACAAATAAAGGTAAAGAAGAAGATGTTGAAGATGTTTTTCATGATGCCTTGATGTATTTAATAGTTACTCATAAGAAAAAAAGACTACAGGTTAATTCTTTTGAGGCTTATTTTTTCACTATTTGTAAAAATATTTGGAAAACTTCATTAAAAAGTAAAAATAAACAGGTAATAAATGAGCACATTATACCACTAGATGAAAAAGAAGATAATTTAAGCTCGTTTATTGTAGAACAAGAAAGAAGAGATTTATATAGAGATGCTTTTCATAAACTATCTTCAAATTGTAAAGAAATTCTAGGTAATTATTTCAATGGAATGAGTTACGAAGAATTACTGGACGAACTTTCTTATGGCTCTATAAATACCGTAAGACAGCGTGTGTTTAAATGTAAAACAAAATTAATTTCGTTAATCAAAAAAGATAGTCGCTATACTAAATTAAAATGATGGAAGAAAAAAGACAAGAAGAAATAGAACGTTATTTACATAATGAAATGAGTGTAAATGAACGTAATTCATTTGAAAATAACATACAAAATGATGAACAGTTAAAAGAAGATGTGCTTTTGCAAATGGCAATTCATAAAGCTTTTGACGATAAAAGCGTAATTGTAAATTATGACTTATATAGTACTGAAGAAAAAAATGAAATCAAAAAACAATTAAGAACTGAAGAACTTAAAAACACCTCTAAATTTATTAGGCAAAGTACCCATCAATTTAAAGAAAAGCAAAAACATAAAATACAACCTTTTCTAAAATATGTTGCTTCAATTGCTGCTATATTTCTAATTGTTTTGGCTGTTAAATTTACTATTTTTAATAACGCTACCAATTATTATGAACAATATGCAGATTGGGATAATTTACCGTCTTTAGTAGAAAAAGGTAATGAGGAAAGTTTATTGGTTACTATAGAAAACTTATACCAACATAAAGAATATGCTAAAATTATTACCTCAGTACAAGCAACTTCTAAAGACCCGTACATTCTTATTTACAAAGGAGTTTCCTATGTAAAATTAGATGATTTTGTAAAGGCTGAAGAAACCTTTAACGCCTTAATTGCCTCTAATACCTTAGAAAGCTCAAGAGGTTATTGGTATAAATTACTTTTATATTTAAAAGATAATAAGATAGAAAGTGCTAAAGAAACAATAGCCATTATTTTACAAGACACGAATAATTATAACTATCAAAAAGCTGCAGAAATTTCGACTAAATTAAACAGTAATTAATGTAAAACTGTCGTTTTATAATTGATTTTTAAGTTGTCGTATTAATTCTTTTGCTGCCGGAGTATCTTGCAGTTCTAATTCTTTAATCATTTTTTGCATCGTATCTCTATCATGATTGATAGTTTCTGTTCTGAAAAAATCTTCCTTATTTGCCAGTGAGAAAAAAATGGCATCAGACCAATCATTTCTCTCTAAATCAATAACCAAATGAATTCTATCTGTAGTACCCAAATTTGAAACAGCATGTGTATAATTTACATTCGTATACCAACATTCTCCGGGATTCATAACAACTCTTTCTTCATCTAAAATAAAAGAAACTTTATCATTTGTTATTATAGGAATATGAAGACGAAAACAACCGTCTTCATACCCTAAATTAAAATCTTTATGTGGTTTTATTTCTGAACCTTTTTCTAATTTCAAGAGTCTCACTGCAACCAAAGAGCTTTTAAATGTTGAAATTACTTCTTTTATATACCCACATTCTTTTAGTGCAGTTGTTTCTTTAAGCGCTGTTTTTTCTAACGGAACAAGAATACTGTTCTCATCTCCATCAGCTGAATACAAAGCTATTGAAGTCCAATTTCCATTATATCCGTTCGTATTAAAATGATCTTTCCATTCTACTGCTTCTATTAGTTTTAATTCTTCCACTAACTTTTCAGCCTCAAAATAAAATGGTAATTTTAAATATCTAACTCCTTTGCTTTCTTTCATTTATAAAACAGATAACCCACTTTGTATTTTAGTAAACTCTTCTATAACTTCATCTATCACTTGTTGTACAGATTTAATTTCATGGATTAAGCCTGCTACCTGTCCTATTTCCAACTCTCCTTCTTCTAAATCACCTTCAAACATTCCTCTCTTAGCTCTGGCTCTTCCTAACAATTCTTTTATTTCTTCAACCGTAGGATTCTTTTCATACAATTCTTGTACTTGATTGTAAAACTTATTTTTTACCAATCTAACCGGTGCTAACTCTTTTAATGTTAAATGCGTGTCTCCATCTTTCACTTCTACTATTGTATTCTTGAAGTTTTCATGAGCAGATGACTCTATAGTTGCAGCAAAACGACTTCCCATTTGTACTCCATCTGCTCCCAATACCATAGCTGCTAACATTCCTCTACCTGTACCGATACCTCCGGCAGCTATAACAGGAATATTCACTTGCTCTTTTACCATTGGAATTAACGTGAATGTAGTGGTCTCTTCTCGCCCATTATGTCCTCCCGCTTCAAAACCTTCACAAACAACGGCATCAACACCAGCTGCTTCTGCTTTTAAAGCAAATTTTACAGAGCTTACTACATGAACAACCGTTATTCCTTTTTCTTTTAAGAAATGAGTCCACGTTTTAGGATTCCCAGCCGATGTAAATACAATCTTTACCCCTTCTTCTACAATGATGTCCATAATTTTTTCTATATCCGGATATAACATTGGTACATTAACTCCAAACGGTTTACTGGTAGCCTGTTTACACTTTTGAATATGCTCTCTTAAAACTTCCGGGTACATAGACCCCGATCCTATTAATCCAAGTCCACCCGCATTAGATACCGCAGAAGCCAGTCTCCATCCGGAAACCCAAATCATTCCTCCCTGAATTATAGGATATGTTATATTGAATAGTTCAGTAATTCTATTTTGCATTTTATTTTTTTATAAACTTTGTTCGTTGGAGTTGTCCTCCTTTTTCTAGCTGCAATATATACATTCCTTTTGCCAATTCGGATACATCCATTCGTTTAGCTTGCATTTTTTCGTTATAAATAATGCGGCCTAACGTAGTTACTATACTAACTTTTAAGTTATTTTCTTCTGAATCAATCATTAACCAATTTTCTACAGGATTAGGGTAAACTTTTATAGCATCTGTAAAAGTTATATTTTCATTTGATAAGGTAGCATACGTTTTTTCAAAATTAGGAATACCATATCCGTATTGGTCTGTCGGATTGTTATATCTGTCTGCCGACTCTCTTATTTTTTGCATAACTTCTGTATTCGTTAGTGAAGGAAATGCCTGCCAAAAAGAAGCTACTGCTCCGGCTAGCACCGGAGATGAAAATGACGTTCCGTTTGTTGTTATGGTGCTCCCATTTTGATAATTAACTACATATACATTTTGACCATGAGCCAATACGTCCGGTTTTACTCTTCCGTCTGAAGTAGGCCCGTACGAGCTAAAAGAAGCAATAGTTCTGGAAGCATTTACAGCTCCAACTGTAAAAACAGAAGGAGCATCGGCCGGTGCCGAAATATATTTCCATGTTGAATTACCGCTATTTCCTGCCGAATTCACAAAAATCATTCCTCTGGAAACGCCTATTTCTGCTCCTCTGGTAATAAAAGCTGTTTTTCCATCCATATCTGCATACGTATAATTGTAATTTGTATTGTCAAAAGTTGAGTAACTCAATGAGGTATTCACTACATCAACCCCCAAACTATCTGCTCTCTCAGCCGCTTCCACCCATAAACTCTCTTCTAAAGGGCTTTCATTTGCGGAATCTTCAGTAATAAAAAGATAGAATGAAGCATCAGGAGCGGTTCCTACAAATTCGTTCTCAATATACCCCGCTATGTCAGATAATACATGAGTTCCATGATAATGCCCGCTATAAAAATTTGTGCTTCTGTTTACAAAATCGTACCCTCCTAATATTTTATTGTTATCTCTTAGTCTTTTAAAGGCTTCTAAAGTATTAACATTAGGAAACCCCGCATCTATTACCGCCATATACATTCCATCACCTGTAAATCCTTGCTTATGTAAAAAATCTGCTTTAATCATGGTTACCTGATCAGTTGCCACTCCATAATTAAAATCTGCCTTTATAGAAGCAAACTTATTTTGGTAACTTATTTTTTCTTTAGCAGGAACGGACCGTGTAGACGATTTTGCATTTAATGACTTATTTGCAAATTCAATTTGATTGACAGAACTAAAAGTAGATTTTAAAGCATTAATATCAGATTGAGTTCCTCTAACATGAACTGCATTTAACCATTTTGATTTTGCTAATACTGTAATACCTGAAGCATTTTTTACCTGATTGTAATAAGTTGCGTCTATAGGTACATCTTTTTCATCTAATGCTATCTGTTGCCTTGTGCGCCTATCAATAGAGCGCTGTGTAAGCATGCTTGTGGGGTTAGACAAATAGGTACTTGCCTGAGGTTTGTTTTTAAAAAACACCCAAGCGTCTTCAACTTGCGAAAAAGCAACTAAGCCATGAAGTAAAAAATAAAAAAGTAGTAATTTTCTCATAATGACTAAATTACTACTTTTCTTTATTATATGTATATTAATATGCTAACTAATAACGCCTGAACCTAATAATTCTTCATTTTTATACCATGCTACAAATTGTCCTTCCTGAATGGCTGATTGCGGATTGTTAAAAGCTACATATAAACCTGTTTCAACTTTATATAACGTTGCTTTTTCTAAAGGTTGTCGGTATCTTATTCTTGCATCTACTTCCATAGATTCTGAAGTTTTCAAAGCTAAATCTTCACGTATCCAATGAAGTTCTTCATTAGAAACAAACAGTACCTTTCTATATAATCCTTGATGATTTTTACCTTCACCTGTATAAATAATATTTGTATTTACATCCGTTTCAATCACAAACAAAGGCTCTTTTGTTCCGCCAACGGCTAACCCTTTTCGTTGTCCTTTAGTAAAATAATGGGCTCCTTGATGTCTTCCTACTATTTTACCATCTTGTTTATGATAAACGTATTTTGTTGAAAAATAAGCCAATTCATCTTCTTTAGTTGAGAACTGAGGTATTTCACGATTATACTGGTTAAAATCTGAGGGTATTTGAACAATCTCTCCTTCTTTAGGTTGTAATTTTTGTTGTAAAAATTCAGGTAAACGTACTTTACCTATAAAACATAAACCTTGAGAATCTTTTTTATCCGCAGTTATTAAATCAGCCTCTTTAGCAATTTCTCTAACTTCCGGTTTTGTTAATTCTCCGATAGGAAATAATGCCTTAGATAATTGTTCTTGAGATAATTGACATAAAAAGTATGATTGATCTTTGTTTGTATCTTTTCCTGCTAACAGTTTATATACTTTTTTACCGGCTATTACTTCTTCTGCTTTTCTACAGTAGTGTCCTGTTGCTACATAATCGGCTCCTAAGCTCAATGCTATATCCATAAAAACATCAAACTTAATTTCTCTATTACATAATACATCCGGATTGGGAGTACGTCCTTTTTCATATTCGTTAAACATATAATCAACAATACGTTCCTTGTATTGTTCGCTCAAGTCAACTGTTTGAAAAGGTATTCCTAATTTTTCTGCCACAATCATGGCATCATTACTATCTTCTAACCAAGGGCATTCATTAGATATGGTTACAGAATCATCATGCCAGTTTTTCATAAATAACCCTATAACTTCGTACCCTTGTTCTTTTAGTAAATAAGCGGTAACACTACTATCTACACCTCCGGAAAGTCCAACAACTACTCTTTTCATCATTACATTTTAAGGGTGCAAATTTACGAATTTGTTTCTGTTTTTTGTTATGATAAAAATTAATGCAGTTATAAGTAAAACTGATTGGTATTTTTAATTAGCTTTAAAATCTGAGAGTTTTTCTTTTTTCTTCTTGGCTAGTTTTCCATTCATGTAAAATTCCCATTTTCCATCTTTTATACCCATCTTATATTTTCCTTTTTCTTTCAGCTCCCCTTTTAAATTATAGTATTTACATTCGCCATGCAATTTATTATCAGCATAATTTACATCTTCAATTAGCGTACCGTCTTCTGTGTATACTTTAGAGGTTCCTTGCTTTAAACCGTTTACGTAGTGGGTTTCTTCTGTTAATTTTCCGTTTGGATAATAGTTTTTTAAAACTCCGTTAAGCTTACCTCCTACATAATTTTCTTCAGAAATAATCTTTCCGTCAGGAAAATAATACAGCCATTTTCCTTCTCTATTCTTTCCAACCATTTTACCTCTGGTTTTAAGTTTTCCTTCTATTGAATAGAATTTTACCAATGCTGTATCATTAGTTTCAGAATACTCTTTAATAATTATGGGTTGTGTTGATGAAGTTATTTCGTAAAACTTAAACGTTCCTATTTCTTTCCCGTTTTTAAACTGGCCTTGGTAACGTATTTTTCCGTTCTCGTAATTTTTTTTCCAAATGCCTGTTCTTTCCCCTTTAGCATTAAATTGATTTATTTTTTGAGCAGATGCATTTGCTCCTAAAAATAGTGTTAATAAAAACGATATTGAGAATATCCTGTTTATCTTTATCATTTTGTTATTCTTTTTACAGTTCAAAGTTACACAAACCGTACCAATATGAGTATTGATTTTTTAGTTTCTGTATTAGATTCTATGGAAAACCCCGCAAGAGTAAACCGTAATAATGCAGCAAATATTGTATTGGAGCAACCAAATTTATTAACAGAGTTGGTAAACCTTACGTTTTCTATTACTCAAGAAGTTTCTGTAAAAGCTGCTTGGGTACTCGAATGGATTTGTACTCATCATGGAATAGCGCATATACATTCACATCTTACTACATTTACTCATAATATATCTAAACTGACTTTTGATAGTGCTATACGTCCTTGCGCCAAAATTTGTGAACATTTAGCTATAGCTTATACCTCAAAAAAACAAAATAGTACTCAATGCATCTTAACTGATGAATATATTGATTTAATTATAGAGACCGGATTTGATTGGTTAATTACCGATCAAAAAACAGCCGTTAAGGCTTATACAATGAATACGTTGTATTTGTTTGGGTTGCAAAAAACATGGATTCATCCTGAACTAGAGCATTTAATAACTACTAAAATTATTCATGAAAGCAGTGGTTGTGCTGCAAGAGGCAGAAAGATTTTATCATTAATTCGTAAAAACAATACATAAAAAAACGGATTACAAATCCTGTAATCCGTTTCTTAATAGTTAAATGGTTTTTACATAGTTTCGTCCGCTGGACCATCACTAGGTGTATCTGGTTCGCACCAACATCTTAACCAATTACACTTAAGTATAAAACGAGGAGGACACTGTATTTGTCCACCATTAATTTTTTGTTGTTCTTGTTTATTTAGAACATTTCCTAAATTTGATATGGATTTTAACATACTTATTGTTTTTAAAATTTTAAACTTACCTTTTACCAAGCCCAACCTGATGTAGAAGAAACCTGATCATTCCATGAGGTCTTCCACCACCACCATCCAGACATGGTGTACCAACTTAAATTACTAACTGCAAATCCATTATTACCTGTACCTCCGTAAAAACCAATTACCTTTCCTCCATAACATGAATGTTGGTATAGATAAACTATAGCTTGCTTATTTTCTGGTTTTGCAACAACTAAAGAAGATAATTGATCGTTATTACCAGAACCAACCCAATGATGTCTGTAATAGTAACGTCCTACTCTCCACATACCAAGCATTCCGGTATTATAATTAGCATGTTTGTAGAAATAAAAACTTCCGTTACCGGAAACATCATAACTATCGCATTTTGATGATACGTTACCTGCTTTGCGCTGAGCATCTGGAAAATCATTAGCCACTTTAGCTGTGTAAGCTTTTAATTCTTCTGCATTGTCAAAAACCATTACATCAATATTGGTACTTCCCTCAATCGGATTGTTAAAGAACAATGATTTTGGGGCATTTTCTTCATCTCCGAAAACTTCTTGTGCCAATTTTACATCGCCGTCCGCTCCAAGAACCTTATTATTTTCCTGATCATATGTATAGGAAACTTTAAATTGACTTCCTTGATAATTATACGTATGGTCAATAGTTACTACATTATTATCTATAGCCTCTCGTTCTTCTAACGAACCAGTTTTATTTAAGCTACTAATTTCTTCATTTTGACAACCGAAAAACATCAATATGCCTATCAGTGTCAACCACATAATATTCTTTATTTTCATGATTCTATTTTTTAGTTTAATTAGGTCTTATAAGTGGTTTTATTTTACAGGAACAACTACCTCTCCGTTTCTAAAACGAGAACGATCTACATAGTATTTTCCTGTCGGTATTACCGCACTTTTTCTTCCTAATTTCTCAGCTAAGGCGGCGCTTAACTCAAAATTTTCCGATACTACAAAGCTTTCTTCTTCAAGGCTTCTTGAAAATACCAATCGTATACCATTATCATCATTTCTAAAGGCAATTACTCCGCTATCAAGGTCGTTGTTTCCTCTTAATAATTTATCAAACTCATCTTGTAATGCTCCTGTATCTCCTGAACTTCCAGGGGCTGCAAATGAATAAAATGTAACAATATCACCATCTCCGTCTTTAAAGCAAATTCCCGGTCCAGTAGCACATGTTCCTCTACTAAAACGCCAATCCATAACTATTTCCCAAGGAGCCATAATAGGTCTGGCTTCATTAGAATTTTCTTTCACTAATTCTTCAGATGTTTCTTCATTTTGACAAGCAAAAAACATTGTTGCGCCTATAAAAGCATACATTAACAAATTAAATTTTGATTTCATTTTTTTGTTGATTTAATTACTTCCTTACTCTAACCAGGTTTTCAGGTTCCCCTTTTTATAGTACTATTTCCTATAAGGGACGTATTTATTATTTCATTACCCTTCTTTTTTATAAAAGTGAATCATTAAGTTGTTTTCCTGCACAAACTCTAAGTTTTTACTCTCTTAATAAACTGTCCCGTCCTAAAATAAGTTGACACAAATTAGACTTATTTTATGAATACGAGTCCACACAAGAAAAAGCGCACAC
>NZ_JBOCUK010000043.1:0-21209 GCF_050606265.1 Tenacibaculum sp. TC6
AACCATATTGCCCTCCTAGGGTAAAATATGCATAAGCCGAATTTTCAGGAAGCTCAGCTTTTAATTGATAGGTTTGTTTTTCTACAAATTCCAATTTATTAGTTAGTATAATAATACTCCTTAAAAATTTGTCTCCGTTATTAGAAAACGATAGACCAAACTCAAAACTATTATCGATATTTTGATAATTACAAGTAACAATAGGATTACCTAAAGGATTATTACCTTTAGGTAAAAACACTTTACCATCTACTAAGCACCCAATGGTGTTTTCTCCTGTTTGTGTAATTGGGGGTAGTTCTGTTTGCGGTTTAATAATATCGTCTTTACTGCAATTGGTAAAAGTTGCCACCAAAGCTAAAAGCACCAGTTTCTTTTTTAATAGGGTTGTTAATTTCATGGTTTTACGTTTTTGTTTTTTATACGGTGTACTGCATATCAAAGCGTCCTTCTCTGATTTTTATAATTTTTCCATCACTTAATCTAACAGCATCAAACCAAAAAGTACCTGATATGATGGATTTAGTAGGATCTAATTTGGTAATGGTAAGCTCACCCATAATTTTATCGGTAGTTCTATAGCCTTGTTGCCCTCCCCCTTCAATTGACACATAAGCATAAGCCGAATTTTCAGGAAGTTTTGCCTTTAATTGATAGGTTTGTCCTTCTGTGAATTCTAATCTATTTGTTCCTATTATAATTTGTCTGTGAAGATTTTTGTCATTAGAAAAGCGAAGCCCAAATTCATAGGCTCCATTTAAAAATTGATAGAAGCAGGTGTATTCAGGTGGACCGAACGGATTACTACCTTTAGGTAAAAACACTTCACCATCTACCAAGCACCCAACGGTGTTTTCACCAGTTTGTGTAATGAGGGGTAGTTCTGTTTGCGGTTTAATAATATCGTCTTTACTACAATTGGTAAAAGTTGCTACCAAAGCTAAAAGCACCAGTTTCTTTTTTAATAGGGTTGTTAATTTCATGTTTTTAGGTTTTTGTTTTTTTATACGGTATACTGCATATCAAAGCGCCCTTCTCTGATTTTTATAATTTTTCCATCGGTTATTCTTTCAGCATCAAACCAAAAAGTACCTGATATGATGGATTTAGTAGGGTCTAATTTGGTAATAGTAAGTTCTCCGGTTATAGTGTCCGTTGTACCATAACCATATTGCCCTCCTAGGGTAAAATATGCATAAGCCGAATTTTCAGGAAGTTTTGCTTTTAACTGATAGGTTTGTCCTTCTATTAACTCCAATTTATTACCACCAATAAATATACCTCTAGTTGGACTTTGTCGATTGTTAAAAAAACCAAGCCCGAATTCATAAGCTCCGTCTAAAAATTGATAATAACAAGTAGTAGAGGGTACTCCAAAAGGGTTTTTTTGGTGAGGTAAAAACACTTCACCATCTACCAAGCATCCAACGGTGTTTTCACCAGTTTGTGTAATAGGGGGCAGTTCTGTTTGCGGTTTAATAATATCGTCTTTACTGCAATTGGTAAAAGTTGCTATCAAAGCTAAAAGCACCAGTTTCTTTTTTAATAGGGTTGTTAATTTCATGTTTTTAGGTTTTTGTTTTTTTATACGGTATACTGCATATCAAAGCGTCCACTTCTGATTTTTATAATTTTTCCATCACTTAATCTAACAGCATCAAACCAAAAAGTACCTGATATAATGGATTTAGTTTCATCTAATTTATTAATCGTTATTTCTCCTGTTATGTTGTTTGATATCTTACATTAAGTATTACTCTAATGAAACAATTTTATTAGCTCATCCCGTTCTTTTTTTCTTTTTAGAGAAGAACTCCAAAAGGGTATAGAAATAGCACCATATACAACTCCACCTCCAATGAATGTACCACCTAAAACTTCTGAGATACCCTCATCTTTATTGTATAAGGCACTTCCTAAAACTATTCCGCTAATAGCAATAGAACTTAATACGATTGCTATTGTCTGATTTGTTTTTCTTTTTTTATCAAGTACTAATATGTTGTTTAGCTTTTCTTGAATAAAGGAGTCATCTAAATTAAGTTTTTCAGTTTTAATAGTAAGAACAGTTAGTTTACGAATTTCTTCTTTTGATACCTCTTGAGCACTCAAACAGTTATTTGTAAATAGAAGGATAAAAATTATAATTTGTTTCATATCAAAAGTTATTTTAAAAGATTGTAGCTTGTTTTTATTGTCTAATTTTTTTAAAAACAGCAACCATTAAAACTAGTTAATAGTTATAAATAAGATTAAGAGAGTCATTTTTGTTTAAAATCTCAATTTCTTCTTCTATTTTTTCAGTTACACCGTTTTTTTTCTTGGTAACAAATAACCTGTTTTTTCCTACTATAGATTTAAAACTAAAAGTATTATTTGTGGTATTGGCAAATCTCTCCTTAATAATCGGAACTTTGTAATTATTTGGAAATCCATAAGGAAAATAAAGCCAAAAGGAAAAACCATCGTGTTCATTGATGGGGTTATAGTTATTAAGAGCAATAGTTGATTTTTTTGATTTATAAGGAATAAAATAGTCTATTTCTAAAGTAACCTCTTTGTTTGTAATATTTTTGATACGATATACATCATATTCTGTATTTAAATATTTACTGAAATCAGATGGCTTTAAAAAATTGTTAGTTAAGGAAACCTCAATGTTGTCATATCTTATTCTTAATTCAAGGATACCAGATGAGTTACCAATTTCTGTGTCATATAGAAAGACATTCATTTTGTAATTACCATTTGAATCAGTAAAAGCTTTACCAATTTTTCTTTTTATGTAGGCAAATTTATCTTTTAACCAATAATGTAAACTTATTTCTATATTTTCTATTCCTTTGCCATCAGCCTTAAATATTCTGCCCTTTATAAGAGTACAATTATTTGAGCATTGTATATTTGAATCATCATCGTCTTTAATACAAGAACTTATTAAAAACAAAATGACCAATAAACCTAAATTTTTAAATATAGCAGTTTTCATATAGTTGAATTGTTTTTTTTGTTGAAAATGAGTTGTTTACAATTTTATTTGGCAAAATAACTGAAGAAGAGAAGATGATGCAAATATTACTATTTGCTATTTATGAAATATTGCTTGTTATTCATGAATGGCAGGTGATAGTTTTTATGGATAAGCAAAAAGAGGAATGATTTTCTAGCAGATAAAAATTTGTCTAAGGTTTTAAAATTGTTACTTTTGGCTTTTGGAGAAGGTAAAATAAAAAATTGTAAGAGTGAATATTAAGGATTTTTTTAATTTGTTTTTAATAGTAAGCGCAATCCATGGTTTTGTGTTTTTTACAGCCCTTTATTTTTCTAAAGAAGGAAAAAACAAAACATTAGTTTATATCAATTTTTTAGTTTTAGCTATATCTTTAAATAACTTTCAATCTTGGGTTTTAGTTAAACAGTTTTTTACAAATCATCTTTTTTTAAGGTATTTTGAAATACCATGGCATTTTTTGATAGCTTCTTTTTTTTACATGTTTTTAATTCATTATTTGGAGATAGAAAAAAAACACCGGAATATATTAAAAGGCATTTTATCTCTTTTTATTGTTTTATTAATTATCAGATTAGGATTTTATTATGTGAATAATGGAGTTCAAGAAACACTTCCGATATTCAAAAAATATACAGTTTTAGAGGAGGTTTTGAGTATCATTTTGTCTTTTGCTATTTTTGGTTACTCTTATTATTTGTATAAATTAACTATAAGTGAAAAAACAGAATCCAAAGTAATCGATTTTGATAATCTGAAATGGATTAATGTTTTTTTTAAATTAGGATTACTAGCATATGTTTTTTGGATAATTCCTTTAATAGTTACCTTATCTTTAGGTTTTAAAGTGTTTTTACCTTCTTATTATCCTTTGCGAGTTTTTACTACTGTTTTAATTTATTGGTTAGGTTATCAGTCAATTATACAGTTAAGGACATTGAAAGAAAGAAAGTATTTAAGAGAAAATGCAATTATTGAAAGAAAAGAGAAAAAGGTTCAAACATTGAGGGTAAATGAAAATAATAAAAATGATAAATCTATAAATATACCGGAGGAAATAGTAGAAGGTATTTTAAAAGGATTGGAAAAATTTGAAGCTAATAAAGAGTATTGTTCTCAAAATGTTACGTTAAGCAGCTTGGCAAGTGAACTTCATACAAACACCAATTATTTATCGAAAGTAATTAATCATTACAAAGAGTTGTCTTTTAGTAATTATATTAATACTTTGAGAATAAATAACATTATAGAACAGCTAGAGGAAAAACCTATTATTAGAAAGTTTACAATTAAAGCAATTGCACTAGAAGCGGGGTTTAGTAGTTCGGATTCTTTTTCTAAGGCCTTTTTTAAATTGAAAGATATGAACCCTTCGGAGTATATTAAAAAGCTGGAAGCATAAATTTGTTCGATCTCAAATTTTGTTTCGTTGTAGTTTTAAAAAACCACATACCAAAAATTTATAGTGTTAAAAATTAGGTATGTGATTGTTTTAATATAAATGAGATTAGGTTTAATTGACTAACGAATTTATTTTTCAAGTCCTTTTTGTAATACTGATTTGATTCCTTCTAAGTTTTCTGAAAAGGCCATCATTTGATGTAGAATCTGTGCCATTTCATTTTTATTACCCAACCCTTTTAATTTATTGTTTTTTACAAAAATCTGTTTGATAGTATCCCAACGTACAAGCTCTTCATCTGATAAGCGATTAATAAGTTCTTTATATTTTAATAAGTTAGCTTCAGCTGAAGAGGTTAGAGTTTGAGATTCGCTTTCGTAATGTGATAAAATAACACGATTTAACTCAGTATCGTTCATGATAGGAACAATTTTAGCTACTAATTTATTCATATCACGGTAAGAGCCTTGGAGTTTGAATGAAGGTTCAGTTCTGTAGGCATCTTCCATAGCAGCTGATTGTATATACGCTTGATTTACTTTTAAAATAGTGTTTCGTACCGTAATTACCTTTTCTAAAACAGAAGTATAATCTTGAACTTCTTGCTTGGTATGATTGCCTTTTAAATTGATTTCTTGAGTGTTGTTTTCAATTTTATCAATTAATGTATATACATCTTCAAAATATTTACTGCTTAATTGGTGTAATACCGGGTTAGATGTTAACGAGTTTTCTATTAAACTCAATTTGAATAAATGCTCGGTATCACCAATAATATCACCTAAATTATAAATATCAGCACGGTTGGCTAACATATCCGGAATTTGAAACTTGTCGCCACTTTCTGTATATGGGTTTCCGGCCATTATCACACAGAATTTTTTTCCACGTAAATCATAGGTTTTAGGCTTTTCATTATAAACACCTTCTATTTTTCGTGTTCCGTCTGATAATGAGATGAATTTTTGTAAGAATTCCGGATTACAATGCTGAATATCATCTAAATAAAGCATTACATTGTCTCCCATTTCAAAAGCTAAATTTAATTTTTTTAGCTCTTCTCTTGAAGCAGAGTTATTGGCAGCCATCGGATCAACAGAGGTTACTTCATGACCAATAGCCGGACCGTTTATTTTCATAAATACCAAGCCTAGTCGATTAGAAATGTATTCCATTAACGTAGTTTTACCATAACCGGGAGGTGAAATAAGTAGGAGCATTCCCATTCTGTCAGTACGCTTAGTATCGCCAACAGTTCCTAATTGCTTCGCTAAATTATCTCCAATTAAAGGAAAATATACTTGATCTATTAATTTATTTCTTACAAAAGAAGAGAGTACTCTAGGTTTAAATTCTTCTAATTTTAAAGCTTCTTTCAGCTCTTCTGTAACTTGATGTTTGGCTTCTTTGTATTGATTAAAATTCGGAACTTCAATCTCAGTAAACGAAGTTAATTCGCTTATAAAATTGTGGTAATTAAAATTCAAATTACCTTCTGTTATCGATGGATGACTCCCTTTTAAATTACTGATAACTTCCGTAGGTTGCACTTTTACCGTGGCTGGTTTTGAAAGATTTTCAAATAATAAAAGAGCCGTTACCTCATAGATATATTCTTTAGAGTCGATTGCTGTATTTAGTATAAAAGAATCTACCCATTGAATAACAAGTTTAATTTTATCGGTATAATCTGTTAGTTTCTGAACTCCGTTTTTAAAACTAAGTAAAGCGTTTTGTTTTTCAAGAGTTTTAATAAAATTCTCTTTTAACGTTAAGGCATTACTGCTTATTTGAAAAGAATTATTGTTTTGTAGTTCTTCAAATAAATAGGTAGCAATTTGTTGCGAATCTTCTGATGGAAATAGTTGTGAAGATTCTGAAAAATCATGTATAGCTTTTACTAAATCATCAATAATAAAATTACCCGAATTGCTTTTAGGGAAAACTTTTAAAACATCACCTGAAGCTTTAATGCTTGTATTGTATATGTTTTGTTGTTTTTCACTTATATAATTCCAAAAAAACTGAGCAAAAGCTCTTGTTTTAGGAGTAAAAATTAATACCCCTAATTCATGATGTTTACGAGTTAATGTGTATAGAATTTTAGCAGCATCTACATCATGAACACCTTTAACGTACCCCTCAGCATATAAGTTGCTACTTTCTTTTTGAACAAGTTTTAACAGCTCAGCTTCTGTTAATGAATAAAGCGTGTCATTTCCTGTTTTTTTAAATAGCTGATAGGCTAAATATGAAGCTCTGTATACAAAGTTATTTTCTGAAACTAACTCTTGATTCCAGTATTTTTTTGAAGTTAATAAAACTTCATTGGTTATTCTTTCGTAGAAATCGGTTCCGGTTAAATGATAATATAATTGCTCATTTTTATAAACAATGGTTAAGTCTAAAACTTGTTTGTTAACACCAAATTTGTGTTTGCCAAATTTTATAATACTTTCACCGTCTTCATACAATTCTTGCTTGTCTTTAAGTTTTCTAAGCGTATCTTCTTTAGCTACTTTTAGTTGGGTTTCAATAGCTTCAGCTTTTCCAATATCATCTAATTCTTTTAGCTGACTAATAATATCTCTTACTTTATTAATCATTAAATCAGCAGCAAAGTAACCGTTAATATCTTCTATTGAATTGAAAGAAGCGGCTTTTTTAGTAATCCCTTTTAAAATACGTTCAGAAGCTGTTTGTAAAGCAATTGTTTTTTTATTTCGTTTTTCAATGAGGTAGTTTTTTCTGTTTTCAAAGGCAGTGTGTATCTCTTCTCTTTTTTCAATTATTTGTGTAATAAACTCTTCAAAATCGGCAAACTTACCTTCTAACTCTTCTAATTGTATGGTTGTTTTGGTTAAGAATTCATCACACTTTTCAGGAGTGTTTGCCATGTCAATATAGTTAATTATACTTTGGTCAATTAACTTTAATTGGGCATTAAAATCAGCTTTAGCTTCCTTACTCCCTAAACTTTTAATGGTGTTTTTTATTCCGGATTTAAGTTGGTTAAGTGTTGCAAAAATCAGAGAAATATTATCTATTATTTTGGTTGATTGTGAAGTGTCTTCAATTTCTAAGTTAGAAACAATTTCAATCAACATTTCTAAATCGGTAGTAATTTGATTTACCTCTTTCTCTAATGCTTTAGCATCTATAACTTTTTTAATGTTGGGTAAAAACTCTTGTTTTTCAGCTACTCTTTTATGATAAGGCTCCAGCGCTTTATCATTTAAAAGAAATTGAACGCAACGTTTTGAGATTAACGTGTTTTGTTCTGCAACTTGTTCTTCTAGCTTTTTTAATAAATCCAGATCAATGTAGCGTATGTCATGTAAGCTAATAACTTCTCCTCGAAGTGAGCGAAGTTGACTTAATAAAACAACAAAATCATCAATAGATTTAAAAGACGTACTTTTTACCTTGCCAAATAATTCATCAGATTTTTTGTTAATAGCAATGGTTTCTTTTTCGGCTTGTTTTTTTAACTGAACTACTTTTTCAAATTCTTCTATAGCAGCGTTGGCGGCTTCGTTAATTTGAGATATAGGTAAGTTGAGCTCGTGAGTTTCTTTTTCAGGTAACCAATAGTAGGTATCGTTTATGTCTTTCGAAACTTTAGCAATGTCATTGTAAAGTCCTGTATAATTATCTTCTTTATTTAATAAAGTAATTAATTCGTGGCACTCTGCCATAGCTCGAACGATGTCTTTATTACCTATTTTATATAGTAAACTATCTTCATGTTGAGAAGGCATATAGTTTCCTTTTAAATAAGGTGTTTGCCAAATTTGAACAACATGATGTTTCGTTTGCTCATTTTCATTTTTAAAATAACAAAGTTCTCCGTTTTTTAAAACAGTAAAACCATTACAAATAATAGGTGTTTTTACACTTTGTTCAATAATATTGTAAGACATTAAGATGTACAGGCTTCTTATACCGGCGTAAAAAACATATAAGAAGTCTTCACCGTTGGGAGAAATTATTTTTTCCTGAAATTTTACTTCTTTAACATCACTTTCAAAAATTTTATATTCCCCTGTTTGTAAGTAATATCCGTTAGGGAAAATAATACCTTGATCATCGGGAAGTTGTACGGCAGTATCTTTTATACTGTCTATTTTTTGGACCTCTTGTAATTTGTGATTGTAAACAAAATACCTTGGTTTTTCCTGAAAAGGTTTTATTTCTAAGGTAATTAAATTGCCTAAATCACCAAAGCGAAATTGCCCGTCATCAAGAGTTTGATCAATATGTTCTACAGGTTCCGATAAAATCCCTTTTCCGTCATCTGTATTGTCTTCAACTTTTATGGTTAAATCACCACCAATGGTTTCAACAAAAATTTTATCAAGAATAGAAACATGAGAATGTGTACCGTAACGATGCATATCGCGAGTTACTTCTTGCCATTTGAATTCGTGCTGTATAGGAAATTTATATTCGTGTTCACTTCGGTTATCTACATATTGAAGCGTATTGTCTTTAAGTAACCATTTAAAGGCTTTAATGTCATTTTTATTATCGCTAAGTTGGAAAATCATGTATAAATAATTTCCAATAACAGCAAATTTTGCAAAAATTGTGTTCCTGTAATATTTATAAAGATTGGTGAAATCATCTAAAAAAAAAGGATCATTTAATAAGTCTAAAGACTGTATGTGAAAGTTTTGATTCTTAAATTCATAAATACTAAATACATCCGATAATTTGATGTCAGTTCGTAAACCAAAATGAACATTGTAACCAAAAATAGAGATGTTACCCAGTGATATAATATCTCTGGCAATACAATTATTTTCTGTATTAATTCTATTATTTGCAATTAGTTTGGTTTCAATAGTACCAAAAACGTGTTTTCTGGCATCATTTAATTTATGAAGACGTTCTTGTAAATCGTGTTTTTGTTTTTGTAACCTACTTTGAATGATTTCATAAGTTCCGCCATCCAATTGCTGTGTCGTATGCTGGTTTTCCATAAGTTTTTAGAATCGAGAAGTTTCTAGAGAGAAACAATACGTATTTGATACGTTGGGGTTATTCTTTAAAATCTAATTAAAAAGAGTTGTTTGAATACCTAAAAGAAAGAAACAAGAGTTGAGTTTTTAGTGTTCAACTCTTGTTTCATAAGTATTATTACGATAGCTTTTTATCAGATAAACCTAATCCTTTAGCTAAATTGAAAAGGTTACTGAATAAGTTTTCTTCGTCAGCATTAACCGCTTTAGATCTTAAGTTCATTAAAAGATTGGCAACGGTTAAGTTTTTAATATCTTCAGATGAAATTCCGTACTTAGTGGCAAAATCTTTTACTTTGTCTAGTAAATTACCTTTTACGTCATCACTTCCTAAAATAGCATCTTTTACATCTTGTATGTTAGAGCTATGTTGTACCAATCTATCAAAGCCTTTGGCTTTTGTTATTTGCCCGATAATTTGTTCAAAGAACATAGTTTCACCACCCACAATATCAATTTTTGCAGCTTTTAAGGCATCACCAATTACTTGTGCTTGAGCATCCGCAATATCTTTTTGAATGTTAATGTGAGCAAGATCTACTTTTAATTCTTTTTCTAAACGTAGTTTAAATTCTTCGTGCTCTTTACCAACACCGTCAAGTTTTTTCATAGCTTCTGCTTTTTCTTCAATTCCGGCAGCTTCTGCTAAGGCAATTTCTTTATCACCTATTGCTTTCGCTAAGGCCTTTTCTTTAATCACTTCTGCCTCAGCTACACCTTCTTCTTTTAAAGCCGCGGCTTTAGCTAAAATACCTTCTGCTTCTGCTTTGGCTTTTTTCTCAATAATAGTAGCTTCTACTAGTCCTTGGCGTTCGTTTGCATCTGCTTTAGCATGCATTACTTGTGCTTCAGATAAACCAAATGTAGCTTCTTCTTTAGCTTGTGCTTCAGCAAGTGTTTTTCTAGCTTCTGCTTCTTTTTCACTAGCTTCTTTTTTAGCTTGTGCTTCAATATTAATTTCTTCAGCTTTTTGCTTGGCAGCTTCTTTTTGTGCCTCAGCATCTTTAATAGTTCTAATTAATGCTTCTTCCGCTAGAGCTTCGGCAATCGTTATTTTAACTTGTTTCTCACGATCTGCTGTTTTGAAAGCTTCTATGTCTTTCATGTTCTCTTTTTCTTCTACTACTCCTTTTTCCAGCATTACACGATCACGAATAACATCTTGAATGTTTTTCTTTTCAACTTCAACAACTTTTTCTTTTTCAATTTGTGCCAAGGTTACAATACGTTCACGTTCTGTAGCTTCCAAAGCTCTGTCTTTTTCAACTCTTTCTGCTTCAACAGCCTCTGTACGTTGCTTATTTTTCTCAGCAACAATTACCTGACGTTGTTTGTTTTCTTCAGCTACTTGTACTTTTTCTTCGGTAGCAATTCGAGCGCTTTCAGATTTTAAGCGTTCTTCTTCAGCAACTTTTAATATTTCTGCCCCTTCGCGTGCTTTTATGTTGGCAATTTCACGTTTTTGTTGCTCTTCTTTTTCAGCCAATTGCTTGTCTAATTCTAAAATAGCTTCACGAGCTTCTACATCTTGTTTACGGATGGTTTTTTCTTCATCACGTTTAATCAAGTTAGACTTAATGTTTTGTGTAGCGGTTAACTCAGTAATTTTTTTAATTCCTTCAGCATCTAAAATATTGTCAGGTTTTAAGAAAGATACCGGAGTTTGTTCCAAATAATCAATAGCGCAATCTTCTAAAGTGTATCCGTTTAAATCTCTACCAATTTCATTAATAATTTCATCTCTGAATTCACTTCTTGATTCATATAATTGAACAAAGTCAAATTTTTTACCTACTGTTTTTAATCCTTCAGAAAATTTGGCTTCAAAAAGTTCTTCTAGGGTTTCAATATAGGAAGCTCTTTTACAGCCAATAGTTTGTGCTACTTCAATAATGGCTTCTTTTGATTTGTTTACTCTAACAAAGAAAGCTACTTTAATATCAGCTCTCATATTATCTTTACAAATAAGTCCGTCAGTACCTAAACGGTCAATTTCGATTTTTTTAACAGAAATATCCATTATTTCTACTTTGTGTAATACAGGTATTACATACATTCCTTTATCGAATGCAACTGCGGTACCTCCAAAACCTGTTTTTACCAAGGCTTGTCCTTGAGGAATTTTTCTGTAGAATAAAGCAATTATGATAACAAATAGTAAGACAAGTGAGGCTAGTCCGCCGACAACCATCCAAACAATATTCATTATATCAAGTTGTGCAAAAATTAATAGCGTTGTGGTCATAGTTTATTTTTAGTTATAAGATTGAATGTAATAGAATTTTTTATCTGAGGATTCTTTAATGATTAAGATTTCTTCACCGGATTTAATTTCTTCTCCGTGTAGCGATTTTGCGTAAATATTAATAGGATCACTATTAACAAATAGTTTAACACTGCCTAGTTTTTCTTGTGAAATATTAGATAGTAAAATGCCTCTTCTTCCTATTAAATCTAAAGATTCAACACCTTTTCTTTCTAGTTTTTTGAAAAATACTTTAAAAGGAGTTGTAAAAATTTTATTTAAAATAAGTGAGGGAAGTATAGCTGATAAGAATATAATTACTCCAAATGAATTATTGTAACTATGGGTAAGATAGGTACTAATAACGGTAATTGCCCACCAAAAGAAAATCCATGAAGTAAAGGTGAAAAGAAATGGGAGTTCAACAAAGTTAAAGTAGAGTAAAATAACTTGCCACCATTTTAATTTTCTTCTTCTTTCTCCAACTACAGCTTCTTTTTTGAGTTCTATATTGGTAACATCTTCTAAATCTACACCGGTGGAGTCTATATCTATATCAGTGTCAATATCAACGTCAATATCTATATCAAAATCTAAGTCAAGCCCCACTAACATGGTAAATAGTCTGTAAGAACCCAGTACTATAAGTAAAATAGTAAGTGGGGCATTGACTGTTGAAAAAACTAAATCAGTTAATGAATTCAATGTTATGCTTCTTTATTATTATCTGTAAATCCTAATTGTTCTTTTAGTTTTGCTAAATCATTTTCTGCATTGTTTTCTTTTTCATCAATAGCATCATTTAACTCATTATCAATAGTTTTTGTTGAGTTTGCTAAATCTCCGTATGCTTCTGCCAGTGCTTCTTCCTGAATAACTTTGTCTTTCATACGCTCCAACATAGAAACGGTTCCGCTGCTATCTAATTCAGCCATTTGTTTATTTAGATTTTTAGTAGCCTTAGAAACTTTTACACGAGCTTTAAGTGTTTTTAGTTCACTTTCCCACTTGTTTATGTTTTGTTTAATTTCTTGCACACTTTTTTCAAGTTGAGCAACTGAACTATCTAATTTTTCAGCTTCAACTTTAGTTCTGGTAACTTCCTGAATAGCTTCTTCTTTTTTTACTAAGGCTTGTTTTGCTAATCTATCAGCTTCATTTGTTTCAAGTTCACCCTTTTGGGCTTTTTTTAAAATAAGCATCGCTTTTTGGTGGTAATCTTCTGCTTTAGCAGTATATTCTTCCATATCGTTTTTAGCACGAATAGCTAATGCTTTAATTTGAGCAAGAGATTCAACACTTTTTTCTAAGTCTAAACGTAAATCTCTAATACCCTGTTCGGTCATTTTTATAGGATCTTCCATTTTATCAATGGCAGAGTTAGTTTCTGCTTGTCCTATTTTGAATAATCTTCTAAATATATTCATGGTATGTTTTTTTAATATTTTGAATAGGTAATAATCTGTTCTGAATATTCACTTAACAGCAAGCTTAAAGAGTTTAAGCTGGCTTCCAGTTCGTTAAGGTCTAAATTCTCCAGTTGTAAAGTATCTCTAAAAATAACACGTTCTCCGCTATCATCTAATACAAAGGCACCGTGTACAATGTCTCTATTTTTTTTCAGAAGGTTTCTGAAAATTTCTTCATTAGGTTGATTCACCTTAAAAATGAATTGTTCAATAATAATTATAGGATAAGCAACACCAATAATTAAGTTTTTAATACCAAAGCTTTCTTTTTCAATAACAAAAATCCCGTCAGTTGAATCTTCTTTAATAATATTAACATTGAGTTCTTGTAAGAAGTTTTTTGTTTTTATGTAGTGATTGTCCATTAGCAATTGAGTTAGTTAGTTTAATTGTTTCTTTTTAGCCGTGTAATATTACAAAAAAGTTTTGAGAACTATACTTGTAATGTAAATCGTTATTGTTATCATGAAAAATTATTTAATGATTTTAGTTGATTTTTTTTAGTTTTTCTAATTGTTTTAGCAAAAACCGAGTATATTAGCTAATAATATTAGTGTAAAAGTAAATAATATTTTTTAATTTGCAAATAAAATTAGCAAAAAATGTCTTTTTTTGGAAAAAATATAAAAAAAATAAGAGGAGTTAAGGGATTGAGTCAACAAGCATTTGCAGAGCTATTTGATTTAAAAAGAGCTACTTTAGGTGCTTATGAAGAAGGAAGGAGTGAACCTAAAATAGAGACTATTATTAAGATTGCTAATTATTTTAGCATAGCAATTGACGATTTATTAACTTCTGAATTAACGGTAAATACATTATTGCAGTTTAAAGGAGATTTGGCAGTACAGGTAGGTACTATTGAAAAAGAAAGTTTGGTAAGTATACCTTTAATTACCGAAAAAAATATAGCTGATTATATTAAGTATTATGATAAAACTAATTTTATTAATGATTTACCGGCGATACAATTGCCTTTAAATTCAGGAAAAAATTTAAGAGCTTATACGGTTGTAAATTTAGAAATGTCAGCTAATGAAAATGGGTTATATCCTAATGATATTGTGGTAACAGAGCATTTTGATGTAAATGAGTTGGTAAAGATTACCCAAGAGGAGTTATTTTTAGTATTAACAGATGAAGAGTTAATTTTACGTTATTTACTTTTTACCAATGATGATGTTGTGTTGAAAGCAACTCATAAAAATGTAGAAGATAAAGTTTATAATAAAAAGGCTATTAAAGAACTTTGGAGGGTAAAATATACTTTTTTAAAGAGGGTGCCGGAGTTTAAAAACCCTATTGAAGATAAATTGTTTTTTTTAGAAAGAGAATTTGAAAAGTTAAAAGGTAAAATGTGATAAGTTTCGTAAATTTGGAATCCTAAATTTTAGTCACATGAATATACCTCAAACCAGTTCCCCACGTGTAGTGATTGTGGGTGGAGGATTTGCAGGATTGGCAGCTGCCAGAGGATTAGAAGAACAAGAACTACAAGTTGTTTTAATCGATAAACACAATTATCATACTTTTCAACCTTTATTATATCAAGTAGCTACAGGAGGTTTAGAACCCGATAGCATTGCTTTTCCTCTGAGGAAGCGGTTTAATGATGTTGAAAATTTCTACTTTCGACTTGCTGAAGTTATTAAGATTGATGCAGAAAAAAATAGAGTAGAAACTTCTATTGGAACTATAGATTATGATATTTTAATTCTGGCAACAGGATCTACAACCAACTTTTTTGGAAACACCAATATCGAAAGATATGCTATGGAAATGAAAACCGTTCCGCAAGCTTTAAATATCAGAAGTTTGGTTTTAGAAAATTTTGAAGAAGCACTACTTGAAACTAATTTAGAAAAACGCTTAGCTTTAATAAATTTTGTTATTGTTGGTGGCGGACCTACAGGGGTTGAATTAGCAGGTGCATTGGCTGAGATGAAAAAAGGAATACTTCCTAAAGATTATCCGGATTTAGATATAAGACAAATGAAAATAAATCTTATTCAAAGTTCAGGGGAGTTACTTAAAGGAATGAGCGATAAATCTTCAAAGAAATCAGAAGAATTCCTTAAAAAATTGGGAGTCGATGTATGGAAAGATTTGAGAGTTCTTGATTATGACGGAGAAACTGTGACTACCGATGGAGAAGATCATTTTAAAGCTCAGACAGTTATTTGGGCAGCAGGTGTAAAAGGTGCTGCTGTTGATGGTTTGAATACAGAATGTGTTATTGAAAGAGCTTGCAGAATTAAGGTAGATGAATATAGTAAAGTTAAAGGCAATCAAAATATATATGCAATAGGTGATGTGGCTTGTATGGAAACCAAAGAGTATAAATTTGGACACCCTATGATGGCACAACCTGCAATTCAGCAAGGAAGACTGTTAGCAAAAAATATCATAGCAGAACTTAAAGGAAAAAAATTAAAACCTTTTGTTTACAAGGATAAAGGAGCTATGGCAACAATTGGTAGAAATAAAGCCGTAGTAGATTTGCCAAAATGGAAGTTTCAAGGTGTATTTGCTTGGTTTGTGTGGATGTTTGTTCACCTTTTTTCTTTAATTGGGTTTAGAAACAAAGTAATTGTTTTTATGAACTGGGTATATAATTATGTGCGTTTTGATAGAGAAACCCGATTGATTATACGTCCTTATAAGCGAAAGAATAAATATTCATTTGAAAATGAACAAGCTTAAAACAAGTTCAAATATAAAATGTAAAGAATGTGGTGTTTTTACTGAAAATGCAGATTACTGTAAAAACTGTGGGGCTCTTATATCGCATAAAATAGAAAGAGAGTTAAGAGAAACTGCTTTTAAGAAAGAACAAATAGAAGAAGCTAAAAGAGCACTTGAAAATCCTAATTTGCCAACGCGGTTAATGCAGCATCCGTTCTTTTTATATAAAATAATTGGTTGGATTTTGCATTCGGTATTTTTAATTATCAGTGCAATAGGTGCACTTTTAGCTTGGTTTATAGCCATGGTTGCAGCAGGATAAACGTTTACAAGGTAAGATGAGGTGGAATATTAGAAAATTACCTGCTTATTTTTTTGGAGCATCTTGTTTATTGGGAAGTTTTATTTATTTCTCGCCTATTATTGGGGTTGAACTTCCAAAGTATGTACGTTTTTATGTAAATGATTTATTAATAGTTCCTATTGTTTTAACTATTTGCCTTTTCGTAATAAGAAAACTAAAAAGAGATTCGAAATACCAATTACATTTCATATACGTAATGTATGTAAGTTTAGGGTATTCAGTTTTTTTTGAATATTACTTACCTTCTTTTCATCAAAGATATACGTATGATAGCATTGATATATTGTTATATTTTGTTGGAGGAATTTTATTTTACTATCTACAAAAGGTAGTAAGAAAAGAAAAACAACTACATGAAAGTAAAAGCATCTAATGACGTTATAGGAAGAATTAATAAAGCATTGATTTATATAGATGAACATATAAATCAAAAAATTCTTTTAGAAGATGTGGCTAAAGAGGCGTATTTTTCTCCCTATCACTTTCACAGGCTATTTTCTATAGTAATAGGAGAAACCTTACATTCATATATTCTTCGTAAAAGAATAGAAAAATCGGCAAAGTTATTATTGAGAAAAGATAATACTTCTATGGTAGAAATTGCCGAGAGTATAGGTTTTATCAACGCATCTGCCTTTTCAAGAAGTTTTAAGAAGTTTTACGGAATTAGTCCCACTGATTTTAAAGAAAGTGCCACAAGTAAGTTTAGCAAGATTTGTATAGAGGATAGCAAGAAACGTCCAATAAAAATTAAGCTGGAACAATACATTAGCAATATTAATAAACACTTAAATTTTATAGAAATGAATGCTAAAATTGAAGTAAAAAATATTGCAGCAATTCAAGTAGCTTATTTAACACATATCGGAACTGCTCAAAAGATAGCAAAGGTATATGAAGAATTAATAAAATGGGCGTATCCTAAAGGACTCTTAACTGAAGATGTAAAAATGGCTACAATTTATCATGATAGTCCTAAAATAACTGCACCTGAAAAATTAAGAATGAGTGCTTGTATTCTTCTTACTGATGAAATTAAAACTGAAGGAAATGTTGGTGTTAGAACAATTCCGGGAGGAAAACATATTGTGGCAAGTTATGAGATAACCTTAGAAGAATTTCAAATAGCTTGGGAATCGGTATTTGTTTGGTTATCCGAAAAAGGATTCAAGGTTAGAGGAGCAGAACCTTTTGAAATTTACCATAACGATTTTAACAAACATCCGGAAAAAAAATGTATAGTTGATTTTTACGTTCCGGTTGAATAGTAAAAAAGCCGAATTATTAAATAATTCGGCTTTTTTGTGTTAACAGCAACCTGAATCAGGAGTGCAACATGATGAAGTTTGTTTGTGTATATCTGACAATTTGACTTTAGTTTTTGAATTTGGAGGAAAACCACATTTTTCTTCAGCTAAACAAGCGGTGGCTTTATTGATTAATAAAAAATTTCCGGCTTTAAAATCTAAGCCATATTTACCAATTGTGTTTCCTTGATATTCAACTTCAATCTCTAAATCTTCTAAACCTAAAACCTTTTCTGAAAGCTCAATAATATGAATCAGTTTTTCCGGATGTAAACGATGGTTGTAGTCATCTTTATTCCAAAGTTGAAAATTGATAACTTCTTCATTTCTAACAGTACCGCCACAATCAATAAAATGTTTACTGATTTTTCCTACTTCAGTAACATGAAAGTGAGAAGGAACCAAACTTCCGTCTGGTAACTCAAAAGCAATAGTGGTAAGATTTTGTAAGTGTTTTTTTATTTCTGAAAGTCTCATAATTTTAAAGGTTTATTAATGATAAAACATAATATAATTCGGTTGCTATTTGTATACTTCGTTCTGCGTACTTTTCTTCTTCAAAAACAGTATTATCAAACTTTTTAGGATCTTCATAAGTCAATGCAATCTTTTCATTTGCTCCGGCAACAAACGGACAACCGTCATCAGCTTGAGAACAGGTCATTACAGCTGTAAAGTTTGATTTAGGATTGAAATCATGAAAATACTCTTTTGAAAAGCCAATAATAGGTGGGGAATTGTGGTCAAATTTTAAGGCGTATACAGGATTTGTCCCCTCAGTGATTTGAGTGATACTAAAACCTTGTTTTTTCAATGTTTTAATTACTGGGGCAGCTATTGCAGTTGCTTCTGTTCCGCCAGAATAACAAAAAATAGTTGGTACATTAAAATGAGATGCCAAAGTTTGCATCCATATTTGTGATAAATGACTTCTTCTAGAGTTATGGGTGCAAATAAAATTAAGGTTAATGATTTCTCCTTTGCTTTTTTTAGTTTTTATAATTTCAGCAAGAGAATGTAATATAACTTTTCTTTCCTCAGAAATTGAGGTTGCGTCTAATTGATTTATAAGCTCAGTAATTACTGTATTCATTTTTTTATTGCAATATTACGATTAATGATATTAAATTTTTTTATTTACAACAAGCTTCATTCGTAGATTTTTGTGAGAATAAGTTAAAAAGTGTTTGTTGAATTTTTACCCAATGGGTAGTGTCTATACAATAACACACACTTGTTCCTTCAATATTTCCTTTAATAATGCCTATGTTTTTTAGTTCTTTTAAATGTTGTGAAATGGTAGGTTGAGCTAAACCAATTTCATTCACTAAATCACCACAAATACAAGATTCAATCTTTAATAAGTGTTGTATAATGGCAATACGAGCAGGATGACCTAAAACCTTAGCTACCTTAGCAATTTCATTTTGCTCATCTGTAAAAATTTCTGATTTGGTTACGCCCATTATTGTATTTTTATATTGCAATATTACGATTAAATGAATTGTAAAACAAGTTTTTTCTTTTGATTCAAAATTACACTACTGAAAATCTGATTGTTAAAAGGTGATTTTCTCCTTTTTAAAGAGAAAAATACTATAAGAAAATGAGGGTTTACAATGCTGTTTTCCAGTTTGTTGTGTTTTAATTTTGAAATGATGATAATGAAGGTTGTCAATAAAAAAACAAACTAAAACTTAAAACAAAAATTATGAATAATGTAATTAAAGGAAATCTTTCCGGGTATTTATGTGATGAATGCTTGGAAAACATAAGTAATGTTAAAATACGATTTTACATTCCTACGAATGATAGTATTGCGGTGGCTACACATCAAAAAACTGCTATAACATTACTAACAGAAAAACAGATTAAGGCTAAAGAAAGATATCTTATTGGAGAAGGAATAACTGATGAGTTAGGAAATTACGAAATAGTATTAAATGAAAATTATAAAGAAGATAGTATTGAGTTTGATTTTGAATGTAGCACGGTGCCAAAATCGTTACATGATAAAAATAAATTTCCTTCACGACAATTCTATGTAACTACTTTTAATCCGGAATGGAGTTTTAACGATAACCAAGATGTACAATTAGCTTCTTATTCGTATGTTTTAAGTGCTAAATGGTGGTGTTTTATCAGAGGAACTCTTTTTGATGCTTGGGTGATATGTGGTAGATTGTTAAACTGTAAAACAGGGCAGCCTATTACCGGAGCAACAATTACTGCTATGGATGCAGATTTGATAACGGATGATAAGTTGGGGAGTGTAGTGACAAATTCCACCGGACATTTTAGAATAGATTACACTTCTACTACTTTTAAACAAACATTTTTATCGCCGTGGATAAATGTAGAAACAGATCCGGGATTACCTATCCGCTTCCAAAGTGGTCCGGATGTTTATTTTAAAGCAGAATTGGCCGGTACTATGTTAGTAAATGAAACCAAACAAAACGCTCGAAAAAATGTGGGGTATTGTTTATGCGTAAACTTATGTTCAGAAGTTAATGTTGTTGATCCTAATGACCCTACCTTTCCAAGTGCTTGGACAGGAATAGGTGATACTTTTAGTGCTTCGTTTGGAACCAATCCGTATGATTTTGATGTAGATGGTTTTGCAGGAAGCGAAAAATATGCATTGTATAGTAATATACGATTAACAGGGCAGGCTGCATTAAAATCAGTTGGAGGAAACCCAATTGAATATCGATTTGTCATAAGTGATGTAACTACTCCGAATGGAGGACCTAGTCCGGCTGATAGTAATTTTACAAAAATTATAGGAGTTACTCCAGGTTTGTTTGTTCCCGGTTTAATTTTAAAATTAACTAAAAAAATAATGGGGCCAAGTAATAACGAAATATTTGTAAACAGTAAACAATCTGATTTTGATACTGATGGTTGGTTTGATGCGAATAAAGCTATTGATAGAACACTAATAGAGCACGGGTTAACACCAGCAGATTTGTCACTTTACAATATTATAGAAGAAGACACTTTGCTAACGTTAAATACTAATGCACTTACTTCAGCGCCTAATGTGCCTAATACAGTATTACCAGGTCAAAATGTGCCTAATGCAGATAAAATGCCCGTAGAAAAAGTAGCAATTCGATTTGAAATAAGAGAAGTTATTAATAAAGCAACGAATCAATTTGCGGTAGTTCCGGGTAGTGGAAAAACGTTAAATTCTGTAGTAATGAATAACAATTCCGTGTATATGAAATTATCTATAGCTGAATTGGAAGCAACAACATTGTGTACACCAATTAACGGAACGGTGCATGCAAAGTATACTGTATATCATCCGTATTTAACATATACAAGGCTTCATTTAAAAAATAACAGTGCCACTGTGAATAGAACAATAAATGATGGGGTATTACCATTGGCGCCTAATTTTACACCGGCATCAGATGAGGTTACTAACAATAACTCACAATTGAATAATGCTCCTAATGATATGACTAGGTGTACATACACCCTAAAGCTTACTGCAAGAAGTAGGTTGCATAATGGAGATAACGCAATTTCTATCCAAGGTCCCGTTGAGCAACTATTCTTTTATGATATATAATTAAAAATAAAAAAGGAAGTGGTTTTTATAACTACTTCCTTTTCAAATTGTCCCGTCCTAAAATAAGTTGACACAAATTAGACTTATTTTATGAATACGAGTCCACACAAGAAAAAGCGCACA